>JAKARG010000112.1 GCA_021819345.1 Actinomycetes bacterium
TGACGACAGGGAGGAAATGACACGATGAGGATCGCAAGGGTCGGCGAAGCGGGAGCCGAGGTGCCGGTCGCCTCCGGGCCCGACGGGATCTGGAGGGACCTGCGCCCCCTCACCCCCGAGGTGACCGGGGAATGGCTCGCCGGCGGGACCGCCGGGATCGAGCTCGAGAGCCTGCCGGTCCTCGCCGGCTCGAGCTGGCGCTTCGGCCCACCGATCGCCCGGGTCGGCAAGGTGGTCTGCGTCGGGCTCAACTACCGGGACCACGCGGCCGAGACCGGCGCGGAGATCCCGCCCGAGCCGGTCCTGTTCCTGAAAGGCGGCGACACGGTGATCGGCCCCGACGACGAGGTGCTCGTCCCGAGGGGCTCCACCAAGACCGACTGGGAGGTCGAGCTCGCGGTGGTGATCGGCGCCACCGCCCGCTACCTGTCGTCCCCCGAGGAGTCCCTCGGCCACATCGCGGGATATGCGATCAGCAACGACGTCTCGGAGCGGGAGTTCCAGCACGAGCGGGCCGGGCAGTGGGACAAGGGGAAGAACTGCGAGACCTTCAACCCGCTCGGCCCCTGGGTCGCGACCCCCGACGAGGTGCCCGACCCCCAGGCCCTCGGCCTGCGGCTGTGGGTCAACGGCGTGCAACGCCAGAACGGCAAGACCGAGCAGATGGCCTACGGGGTCGCCCACCTCGTCTGGTACGTGAGCCAGTTCATGGTCCTGCACCCGGGCGACGTGATCAACACCGGCACCCCCGCAGGGGTCGCCCTCGGCCTGCCCGACCACCCCTACCTGCGGGCCGGCGACGTGGTCGAGGCGGAGATCGACGGCCTCGGCCGCCAGCGCCAGACGATCGGGCAGGCGTGAGCGGGCTGGGGCGCTTCGCCGGCCGGCGGGCGCTCGTCACCGGGGCGGCGTCGGGCATCGGCCTGGCCGTCGCCGAGCAGCTCGAGAGCGAAGGGGCGACGGTGGTGGCCCTCGACCGGGAGCCATCGGCGCCGGCTGGCTGGGCCGGCGGGTATGTCTCCGCCGACGTCACCGACGACCCGGCGGTGCGCGCCGGGGTGGCTTCGGCGCTCGGGACCCTGGGCGGGCTCGACCTGCTCGTGAACAACGCCGGCATCGGCGCCCAGGGTCGGGTCGAGGACAACAGCGACGAGGAGTGGCACCGGGTCTTCGACGTCAACGTGGTGGGCATGGTGCGGGTGACTCGCGCTGCGCTGCCGGCGTTGCGGGCCTCCGAGGCGGCGGCGATCGTCAACACCTGCTCGATCGCCGCGACCGCCGGACTGCCCCAGCGGGCGCTCTACTCGGCGACCAAGGGGGCGGTGCTGTCGCTCACCCTGGCGATGGCCGCCGACCTGCTCCCCGAGGGGGTCCGGGTCAACGCGGTCAACCCGGGCACCGCCGACACGCCCTGGATCGGCCGGCTCCTCGCCGCGGCGGACGACCCGGCCGCGGAGCGCGCCGCCCTCGAGGCCCGCCAGCCGCACGGCCGCCTGGTCTCCGCAGCGGAGGTCGCCGACGCCATCTGCTACCTCGCTTCGCCCGCCGCGGGCTCGACGACGGGCACCTGGCTGGCGGTCGACGGGGGCATGGACCGCCTGCGGCTGCGTAGGTAGGGGGAAGTGGCTGCAGGCGGAGGGGGGGAAATACCCGGCGCCAACCGAGTCGAGCCTGCCTGGAGGGTGGACGCCCACCACCACCTCTGGGACCTCGCGACGCGCCCGCAGCCCTGGACCGAGGGCGAGCCGAGCTTGGCGAGGTCTTTCTCCTTCGAGGACCTCCGAGGCCACCTCGACCGCCACGGCATCGCGGCCGGCGTCGTCGTCCAGACCGTCGCGGTAGCCGCCGAGACCCCCGAGCTGCTCGCCCTGGCCGCCGCCGAGGCCCGCATCGCCGGGGTGGTCGGCTGGGTCGACCTCGAGCGCCCCGGAGCCGGCGAGGCGATCGCCGCTCTCCGGGAGGGGCCCGGCGGCGCCCGTTTGGTCGGGGTCCGCCACCTGGTCCAAGACGAGCCGGACCCGGCCTGGCTCGCCCGGCCGGCGGTGCGCGCCGGGCTCGGGGCGGTCGGCGACGCCGGCCTGGTCTACGACCTGCTGGTCCGGCCCCGCCAGCTGGAGGCCGCGATCGCTGCCGTGGCGGCGCTGCCCGGGGTCCGCTTCGTGCTCGACCACGCCGGCAAGCCGGAGATCGCCGCCGGCGGCCTGGAGCCCTGGCGGGGCCTCGTCGGGCGCCTCGCCGCCCTGCCCAACGTGGCGGTCAAGCTCTCCGGCCTGGTGAGCGAGGCCGACCGGGCGCGCTGGAGCATCGAGCAGCTCCGGCCATTCGCCGAGGTGGTCCTCGAGGCCTTCGGGCCGGAGCGTGTGATGTTCGGCTCCGACTGGCCGGCGTGCCTGCCGGCGGCGGGCTACGACCAGGTCTTCGAGGCTGCGCAGGCTTGCTGCGCCGGCCTCGGCCCTGCGGAGACCTCGGCGGTCTTCGCCGGCACCGCCCGGGCCTGGTACCGCCTCGAGGTGCCCGGGGTTCCCGGGGTTCCCGAGGTCCCCGGGGAGCCGCAGTGAGCACCACGACGGTGGGCGTCGCCTACGGGCGGGGGCGCCTGGAGCTCGAGCTGCCCGCCGAGGCGCTCTGCGTCGTCGAGCCTCGCTACGCCCCGGCCCTGGCCGACCTGCCCGGCGCGCTGCAGGCCTGCCTCGCCTCCCCGGTCGCCGGGCCACCTCTCGCCGAGCTGGTCCCCCCGGGCGCCAGCGTGGCGATCGCCATCTGCGACGTGACCCGGCCCCAGCCGCGCCGGGAGATGCTCGGCGCCCTGCTCGAGCACTTGGACGGGGTGGTGCCCGACGAGGCGGTGAGCGTGCTCGTCGCCACCGGGTCGCATCGCGCCAGCACCGCCGCCGAGCTCGAGGCGATGCTCGGTGCCGAGCTGCTCGGGCGGCTCCGGGTGCTCGACCACGACGCCGCCGACCCGGCCCGCCTCGCCTACGTGGGCGTGCTCGGCGAGGGGGTGCCGGTCTGGCTCGACCGGGCCAGGCTGGAGGCCGAAGTCCGGGTCACCACCGGCTTCGTCGAGCCGCACTTCTTCGCCGGCTTCTCCGGCGGGCCCAAGCTCGCCGCTCCCGGGCTCGCCGGCTTGGAGACCATCCTCACCCTCCACGACGCCCGCCGCATCGGCCACCCCGACGCCCGCTGGGGGGTGACGGTGGGCAACCCGGTGCACGACGACATCCGGGCGATCGCCGTGGCGACCGGGGTGCACTTCGGCTTCGACGTGGTGCTGAACCGTGACCAGGAGGTGGTCGCCGCCTTCGCCGGCGAGCTGTTCGCCGAGCACGCCGCCGCGGTCGCCGCCTGCCGGGAGCTGTCGATGGTCGGCGTCGCGCGCCCGGCCGACGTGGTGGTCACCTCCAACGCCGGCTATCCCCTCGACCAGAACCTCTACCAGAGCGTCAAGGCGATGTCCGCGGCCGCCGAGATCGTGAGGCCCGGCGGGACGATCGTCGTCGCCGCCGAGTGCGCCGACGGCTTCCCCGACCACGGCTCCTACCGCCGGCTGCTGCGCTCGGCCCCCGACCCTGGCGCGCTCCTCCGTCGGATCGCCTCCAGCCCCGAGGTCGTCGCCGACCAGTGGCAGGTCCAGGTCCAGGCCCGGGTCCAACAGCAGGCCAGGGTGCTGGTCCACACCGGGGGGCTGTCGGCCGACGAGCTCGCCGAGGCCCATCTCGGGGCCTGCGAGGACATCTCCGCCGCGGTGGCCGACGCGCTCGCCCGTGCCGGAGCGGGAGCCACCGTGGCGGTCCTCCCCGAGGGCCCGACCACCATCCCCTACCTGCTCTGCCCCACATGAGGCTCGGCCCCTGGCGTCCGCCGTCCCTGGCGCCCTGGGATGAGCCTCGGCCGGCTCTCTGCGGCGGGCCCCGACGCTCGACCTCGGTGAGCCTCGACCTCGACCAGACATCGAGGCTCGGTTGAGCGGGGGGTTGCTCGTCGCTGCACCGGACAAGTTCCGAGGGTCGCTGTCGGCGGCGGAGGTGGCCGCGGCGATGGGTGCCGGCGCGCTGGCCGCCGGATGGGACGTCCGTCTCCTGCCGCTCGCCGACGGCGGCGAGGGCACCCTGGAGGTCCTCGGGGGAGCGAACCGCCGCAGCTCGGTCACCGGACCGCTCGGGACGCCGGTCGAGGCGGCCTGGCGCCTCGAGGGCGAGCGGGCAGTGATCGAGGCGGCCGCCGCCGCCGGCCTCGCCCTCGCCGGCGGCCGGGAGGTCAACGACGCGCTCGGCGCGACCACCGCCGGGGTCGGGGAGCTGATCGGCCTCGCCGCGGCCGCCGGGGCGCGCGAGGTGCTCGTCGGAGTCGGAGGGTCGGCAAGCACCGACGGGGGGCTCGGGGCGCTGCGTGCCCTCGGCGAGCGGCCCTTCTGCGAGCTCGGGGTCACCGTGCGGGTCGCCTGCGACGTGACCACCCGGTTCCTCGACGCGGCCCGGCTCTTCGGCCCGCAGAAGGGCGCCGGCCCCGAGGAGGTGGAGATCCTCACCCGCCGCCTCGCCGAGGCCGCCGAGCACTACCGCGCCCGGCTCGGCGTCGAGGTCGCCGGGCTGTGCGGCAGCGGGGCTGCCGGGGGGCTCGCCGGGGGGCTGGCCGCCCTCGGCGCCCACCTGGAGAGCGGCTTCGAGCTGGTCGCTTCCGTCGCCGGGCTCGACGACGCCCTCGGCGAGGCCGCCGGCGAGGCCGACCGTGGCGGGGTGGTCGGCGGGGGGGGCGACCGTGGCCGCGGGGCCGCCGGGGATGCCGACCATGGCGGCGCCTCCAGGCCCCCGTCCGAGGCCCGCCGGGGCGGTCGGCTCGGGGCGGTGGCCACCGGTGAGGGGCTCCTCGACGCCACCTCTACCGAGGGCAAGGTCGTGGCCGGGGTCGCCGCCCGGGCCCTACACTTCGGGCTCCCCGTCCTCGCCGTCGTCGGTCACTGCACCCTCGATCCCTCCGAGTGCCCCCCCGGCACCGAGGTCGTCTCGCTCACCGATGCCTTCGGGTCCGCCCGCTCCTGGGCCGAGCCGGCTGCCCTCGTCGCCGAGGCCACCACCTCCTGGCTGCAGCGGCTACCGCCCCGCTGAGCGCCTGCGCGCCACCGGCGGCCCCGGACTACGGGAGATCGTCGGCGGTCGGCCGATTGCCCGATACGCCGGGAGGTAGGTAGCGTCGGGGCTCGTCATGCGTTGGGCCGTGCTCTCCTACGCCTTCGTCGTCGGCATGGCAGCGACCGTCAACCCCTGCGGGGCGGCCATGCTGCCCGCCTACCTCACCTGGTTCACCCGCTCCGAGCCCGGCAAGCAGGTCCCGGTGTCGGTCAGAGTGCCCCGGGCAGTGGTCGCCGGTCTCGCAGCGACCGCCGGGTTCGTGGTGGTCTTCGCCGTCGTCGGCGCAGCGGTGAGCGCCGGGCTCGGTGCGGTCATGTCGGCCACCCCCTACGCCGGCATCGCCGTCGGGGCGGCGTTGATCACCCTGGGAGCGCTCAGCGTCTCGGGGCGCCACGTGACCCTCCGGCTCCCCGGATCGAGCCGCAACCTCGGTGGGGGCGGGGGCGGCCCCAGGGCGATGGCCGGCTTCGGCGTCTCCTACGCGCTCGCGTCGCTCGGCTGCGCCCTCCCGGTGTTCCTCGCCGGGGTTGCCGGCGCCTTCACCCGCTCCGGGGTCGGGGCCGGGATCGCCGCCTTCGTTGCCTTCGCCCTGGGCATGGGCGCGGTGCTCACTGCGCTGGCGGTAGCCCTCGCCGTCGCTCCCCGCTCGAGGCTGCGGGCGGTCCGCTCCCTCGGGTCCAGGCTGGAGCGTCCCACCGGCCTCCTGCTCGCTCTCGTCGGTGCCTACCTCATCTACTACTGGGTCGCGGACCTGACCGGCGCCCAGTCGGCTGTGGGCGCGATCGGAGCGGTCGACGGAGTGGCGAGCACTCTCGCCTCGGCTCTCGGGTCCGCCGGCCCTCTCCTCGGCCTCGGCCTCGTCGGGGCGGTGGCCATCGTCGTGTTCCTCACCGCCTTCTGGGGAGGCGGCCGCAGGCACCACGGCGGCCCGCGCGCCGGCGACCCCGCCCCCACGACCCGCAGTGGAGGCGTCGTCGCCACCAGAGACGCCGTCGGGGCGCTAGTCGAGCCGGCTGCACCCTCGCCGTCCGCCGCCCTCCCGTCGGCGGTCCCGGCGTTGCGCTCGTCGGCCGCCCCCCCGTCGGCCGTCCCGGCGCTGCGCTCGTCGGCCGCGATCCCGGCGCGCCGGGAGCCACTCCTCGCCGGCCACCCGAGAGTGCGGCGGGCGTCACCGTTCCTCGCCGTCGGCCTCGTCGCCGGCCTGCTGGCCGGGGTCGTCGGGGTCGGGGTGCTCGGAGGAGGTGGATCTAGCCCCGACGCTGCTGCGGGAGGTGCGACCGCCAGCGCCTGGGCAGCCCGGGGCGCGAGCCCGAGGATCCAGCGGCTGGTCGCCCTCGACCCGATCCCCGGCTCCCAGCGGACCGCTCCGTTCACCCTGATCGACCAGCAGGGCCACCCCGAGAGCCTGTCGTCGCTGCGGGGCAAGGCCGTCCTGCTCAGCTTCAACGACAACCACTGCACCCAGCTCTGCCCGCTCTATGCGGCCGACGTGCGAGCTGCGGTCTCCGACCTCGGCCCCCTCGCCCACCGGGTCGCCTTCGTCGCGATCAACGTGAACCCCTTCTACCCTGGCGTCGCCTACGACGTGGCCTTCGACCGTGAGCACGGGCTCGCCAACGTTCCCGAGTGGCACTACCTGACCGGCTCGCTCCCCGAGCTACGGGCGGTGTGGAGCGCCTACGGGGCTACCCCGACCATCGGTCCCGACCACGTGGTCGAGCACGCGCCGACCATCGAGCTGATCGGACCGTCCGGGCACCTACGGGGGATAGCGGATTACGGCCCGAGCTCGGCGGATGCCTCCCTGTGGGGCCACGCCCTCGCCACCCTCGCCCAGGCCCTGCTCGGCACCCACGCCCGGCTCCCCTCGCTCGATGTCTCGGCGCCTCCGACACCGACCACCGCGGCTCCCGGCTTCTCCATGCACCTCCTCGGAGGAGCCCCCGGCACCCGGGTCAGCCTCGCTGCGCTGCGTGGTCACCCGGTGGTGCTCAACTTCTTCGCCTCCTGGTGCTCGGCCTGCAAGGCAGAGGCCCCCGGGCTCGGCGCCGCCGCTCGCCGGCTCCCGGCCGGCGTCCGCCTGGTCGGAGTCGACGTCGCCGACTCCATCGGGCCTGCGGAGGCGTTCGTCCGCCGCTACCGCCTGCCGTACCCGGTGGGGGAGGACCCGGAGGGCAACGTCGCCGGCCTCTACGGGATCACCGGGCTCCCGACCACGATCTTCATCTCCGCTTCGGGCCAGATCGTGGATCGCCACGTCGGGGAGATCAGCCCGACGACGCTCACCACCGAGGCGGCCCACCTGCTCGGGAGAGGCTGAGCCGCAGACGACGGCGGCCGTGAGCGACGGCGGGCCGAGCGCCGACCACCCGGGCGCCGGCGGCTCCGAGCCGGGAGGTACCTGCCCCGGCCGACCCGGCGCCGGGAGCCCCACGCCGGGCCAACCCGGGCCCGGGAACCCTCAGGCGTCGCGCCTCGGTCTCGCCGCCAACTGGCGGCAGCTCAGCCTGTTCACGATCATCACGGCGCTCATCGGCACGACCATCGGGGTCGAGCGGGTGGCGTTGCCACCCCTCGCCGAGCACTCCTTCGGGATCACCTCGGTGCTCTACACCGTCAGCTTCATCTCGGCCTTCGGTGCGGTGAAGTCGGTGATGAACCTGGTCTCGGGCCGGCTGTCGGACCGCCGGGGACGCAAGGGGATCCTCCTCGCCGGCTGGGCCTTCGCCGTCCCCTACGCGCTCATCATCATCTTCGCCGACGCATGGTGGCAGGTGATCGTCGCCAACCTGTTCCTCGGGGTCAACCAGGCCCTCACCTGGACCATGTCGGTCACGGCGAAGATCGACCTGTTCGGTCCGGTGAAGCGGGGCCTGGCGGTCGGCGTGGACGAGTCGGCCGGCTACGTCGGCGTGGGTCTCGGTGGCTTCGCCGCCGGCCTGCTCGTCTCCTCCTACGGCCTGCGCCCCGCCCCGTACCTGCTCGCCCTGGCCGTGGTGGCCGTCGGGGTCCTCGTTACCGCCGGCGCAGCGCGCGAGACGGTCCACCTCGCCCGCTCCGAGGCCGCCGCCGGCACCGCCCGTCGGGGACCGAGCCCACCGGCGCCGGCGGAGCAAGCCCCGAGCCTCGGCCGGCTGGCCACCTACATGAGCTGGCACGACCGCTCGATGCTCGCCGTCTGCCAGGCGGGGTTCCTCAACAAGTTCGCCGACAGCCTCGTAGCGGCCTTCTTTCCCCTCTATCTCGCTCGTCGCGGCGTCCCGCTGGCCCAGATCGGCCTGCTCGTGGGCGTCTACGCCTGGGTCTGGGGGCTCGGACAGGTCGCTGCCGGAGCCCTCGCCGACCGCATCGGCCGCAAGACGCCGATCACCCTCGGCACGTTCCTCCTCGCCGGCGGGCTTTCCCTGTTCGACACCGGTGAGCACGTCGGCCGGTGGATCGGCGCTGCCCTGATGGGCACCGGCATGGCGCTCGCCTACCCGAACCTGATCACCACCGTCGGCGACGTCGCCGACCCCCGGTGGCGGGGCGGAGCGCTCGGCGTCTACCGGCTGTGGCGCGACGGTGGCTACGCCGTCGGCCCGCTCGTCCTCGGGGCGGTGGCCGCCCTCGCCGGCCTCGACGCTGCGATCTGGGCCGGTGCAGCGCTCCTCACCCTCTCCGGGACCGTCCTCGTCGTGCTGTTCGCAGAGACCGACCCACGGCGCCGTCGGCGCCCGCCGGCGTGGGAGGCCCGACCCGACTGGGTCGCGCCGGGCCCGGACAGGTAGGGCCAGCACGCACGGGCGGG
>JAKARG010000113.1 GCA_021819345.1 Actinomycetes bacterium
CGCCCGCAGCTGCGGCTCGGTCAGCTCGTCCAGGAGAGCGCGCGTGCTCTCGTCGGGCGGGGCGGTCTGGAGGTCGGCTCGCACCACCTGCCCGAAGATACGGACTGGGTGGGACACAGTGGTGGACCGTCGGGGCTGGAGGGTCGCCACCAGCCCCGGAGCGACTCGGGCGGAGGTGCACCAAGAACATCGAGGTGCCGGTTGCGCGCTAGCGGCGATCCCCCCGAACCACCGGGCCAGCGCAGCAACCGGACACCCTTCGAGGTTTCCAGTTTGTACCGCTCGGCCTCAGGAGTCAAGACATTCGGGCGGATCTCGCGGTGTCCCGGCAGCGTGCGCCGACCTGGCCCGGGTGCGCGGGGCGCTCGCCGACCACCCAAGGTGCTCGCCGACGTGGGCTTGGTCGTCGGGGAGCACCGGTGACGCCGGACGTGGTGGCGGCAGGTCCCTGCGCAGCTGGAGCTCGTCGCCGGCCGCTCGGAGGCCGATCGCAGGCGCACCTGCGGCGGGGCCGGCGGCCCCGGGTCGATCACTGGTAGCGGGACACCAGGCGCCGCCCGATCGCGGCTAGCGCCTCGCGGACCTCTTCGGGTGAGCAGACTTCCACCCCGTCGCCGAAGCCGACCAGCTCATCGGCGGCGCGGCTCGCGCTCGGCATCGCGATGACCGCGCGGCGCCGACCGTCCGGAGCGCTGCCGAGGTCTACGACATCCCACCAGGCCCCGACCCAGGTGGACAGGCGCGGCCAGAGGTGTGCTCCGACCAGCAGCTCGACGTTCACCTCGGTGCTGGGCCGGAGAGCGGCGAAGTCGCTCTGGATCGCCCGCCAGGTGGTGGCCAGGTCGAACCCGGCGGGCTCGCTGGCCGGCTCGTCGGTCAGCTCGGCCTGCTCGATCCGGGCAACCCGGTAGGTGCGCAGGCCCGGGGCTGCCGTGGCGACCAGGTACCAGCTGCCGCCCTTGAGCACCAGGCCGTGCGGGTCGACCCGCCGCCACGACGCCTCCTGGCCGGGGCGTGCGTAGCAGAGGTCCACCCGGAGCCGCAGGTCGAGGGCGTGCCGCAGCCGAGCGAGGGTGCCCTCGGCGCGTGCGTCGGCTCCCCGAGGGCCCTGCCAATCCGGTGGCCGTCCCCATCTGGTCCGGTCGACATGGACCCGCGCGCGGGCCGCCGCGACCTGGTCGCGCACCCCTGGCGGCAGGGCGGCCATCACCTTGCGCAACGCGGCGTCCACGCTCTCCTGGCCCGGGGCACCGCCTGCGGCGAGCACCAGCGAGCTGGCTTCGGTGGCGGTGAGCCCCGAGAGGTCGATGCGGTGCCCCCCGAGCAGCGCCCACCCTCCGCCGCGCCCCCGCTGCGCGTAGACCGGCACACCGGCACCGGAGAGGGCCTGGAGGTCTCGGCGGATGGTGCGCTCCGAGGTCTCCAGCGCTTCGGCCAGCTGGCCGGCGGTTCGCTGGCCGTGGGTCTGCAGCAACAGCACGATGGCGACCAGGCGGTCGGCGCGCACCGCGGCAAGCTACCCGAGCCGGCACGTGGCACACGGGGGTCACCCTGGTGGCGGGTGGCGCTCCTGTGGTCGCTTCCCGACGTGGCCGGCACGGAGCCCGGGCCGGTCGCTCGCGCTGCGGACGACCGCCGGACCGGGCGGGCTCGCGCCCTGCTCAGCGGTCGAGGACCTCGAGGCGGATCCTCTTGTTGCCCTTGCCCTTGGACTCGACCTTGACGATCCGGACCGCTCCCACCTCCCCGGTGCTCGCCACGTGGGTCCCGCCGTCGGCCTGCTTGTCGAGGCCGACGATGTCGACGACCCGGACCTCCCGGACGGACTCGGGTATCAGGTTGACCTTGGTGCGGATCAGGTCCTCGTCGCCCACCGCCGTGCCCCGGGGGAGGAAGGAGACCCGGATCGGCCGGTCGGCGGCCAGCTCGGCGTTGACCAGCTCCTCCACCCGTGGTCCGAGGTCGTGGGGGAGGGGGTCCAGCTCGAAGTCCATGCGGGCCGACAGCGGCTCCATGTTCCCGCCGGTCACCGCCTTGCCCCACTCGTTCCAGACGACGCCGCAGAGCACGTGCAGGGCGGTGTGGGTGCGCATCAGGGCGTGGCGGCGGTCCCAGTCGAGCGTGCCCACGACGACGTCGCCCACTCCCGGCAGGTCGCCGTCGCCCCCGAGGGTGTGCCACACGAGGTCGCCCTCCTTGCGGACGTCGAGCACCGGAAGGCCGGCGAGAGCCCCGGTGTCGTGGGGCTGGCCCCCGCCGGTCGGGTAGAACACCGTACGCTCCAGGCAGACCCGGCGCGTCACCGGATCGACGGCCGTCACCTCGGACTCGACCTCTCTCGCGTACGAATCGCGGAGGAAGACCAGCTCACAGGCCACGCCATCAGGGTAGTGGGCCGGCGGGTAGATCCAGGCCCGCACGTACTGGCGCACCCGGTTCGACGCCAGTCGCTCCAACCTCGGTGTGGCGGAGCCCGTGGCGCTCCTCTGGCGAGGGGCGTCTGGCCTGCCCGAGCCGCCGGGCGTCGAGCGCGATGGCGAGCCCGGAGCGGTCGTCGACGGCCAACCAGTGGGCCAGGGAGAACAGCAGGTGCCCGGCGCCACTCGGGTTGCGCCTCCGGCCCGATGGGTGACGCAAGCAGAGCCTGCTCAATGCAAGCTATGCTAGCCCCACGCCCGAAGGGGTGCCGCGGTCGGAGGTCACGCGGGAGAGGTCACGTAAGGAGAGGGCGTGCGAGGCGAAGCCGAGCAAGGAGAGACCGAGCCGATGTGGACCATGCCCGGGGAGGGACCGACCTCGAGCGGCCCGACCGTCGCGCAGGGTCCGAGGGTGCGGGCGGCGGGGAGGGTCGCCTTCGCCGGCGTTCTGGCGGCGAGCCTCGTGCTCGGCGCGTCGGCGTGCGGGTCGTCCACCACTGCGGCGAAGCCGGCCGCGACCATCGCTCGATCGGGTACCCGTGCGAAGAAAGTGTCGGGGACGGCGAACGTCGCCTTCGCCGGGTCGCTCGAGCTGCTCGACGACCACGTAATCGGTCCGGCGTTCTCTGCTGCGACCGGCTACGCCTACGAGGGGCGGGGGGGAGGGTCCTACGGCGTGGCGCACGAGATCGAGGCCGGCGAGCTCACCCCCGGGGTCTTCGAGAGCATCGGCGCCGGTCCGATCGACCTGCTCGAGCCCAAGTTCACCCGCTGGTACGTCCAGGTGGCGGCGAGCCCGATCGTCGTCGCCTACGACCCGAAGACCCCCTTCGCGCCGGAGCTGCGGGCGATCGCCGAGGGGAAGCGCCCCTTGTCCGACCTGTTCGCTTTGATGGAGGCCCCCGGGTTCCACCTCGGCCGCACCAACCCCGATACCGACCCCCAGGGCCAGGCGTTCTACGAGATGGTCGAGCTGGCGGCGGCTCGCTACCACCTGCGGTCGGGCACCGTCGCCAAGGTGCTCGGGGGTCTCGAGAACCCCTCGGAGGTCTTCGCCGAGACCGCGCTCGAGTCCCGCCTGGAGGCGGGCCAGCTGGACGCCGCCAGCGCCTTTCTGTCCCAGGCGGTCCAGCTGCACCTGCCCTACGTGGCGCTGCCGGCGGCGATCGACTTCGGCGATCCCGGCCTGGCGACGAGCTATGCCCGGGCGACGCTCCGGCTGACCGACGGCCAGGTGGTCCACGGCGTGCCGCTCGTGGTCGACGCCACCGTGCTCGGCTCGCCCCGGATCGGCGTGCAGTCCCGGGCAGCCGCCACCGCCTTCGTGGCCTACCTGCTCTCCGCCGCAGGGCGCAAGGACTTCAGCGCCGGTGGCTACCACCTGCTCACCCCGACGCTGGTCGGCGATACCGGGTCGGTCCCTGCGGCGATCCGACACGCCGTTGGCCGTTCCTAGCCACGCCGTTGGCAGTTCCTAGCCACGCCCTGGCGGCTCGGGCGTCCCTGCGCCGGGCTTCGAGCGTTGCCTCCCTCGCCGGCGCCGGGGTGGTCTGGGTGGTGCTGCTCGGGCCGGTCATCGCCCTGCTCTCCCACCTGTCGCCGGCGGCGGTGGTGCGCTCGCTCGGGGCTCCCGGAGCCCTCGGGCCGCTCGCGGTGTCGCTCGAGGCCAGCGCGCTCTCCCTCGCCGTGCTGGTGGTGGTGGCGACACCCCTCGCCTACCTCCTGGCCCACGGTCGCCTGCCGGGGGTCCGCTGGTGGGAGGCAGGCCTGCTCGTGAGCCTCCTCATGCCGCCGCTCGTGATCGGCCTGCTGCTCGTGTTCATGGTCGGTCCGGCCACCCCGATCGGCGGGTTGCTCGGCGGGCTGCACCTCTCGGCGACCAACACCTTCCTCGCCCTGGTCGTCGCCGAGGTCTACGAAGCCGCCCCCTACTACGTCCTCGGCGCCGAGGCCGCGTTCGCGTCGGTCGACCGGCACCTGGAGGAGCAGGCCGGGCTGCTCGGCGACCCCCCCCGGCGGGTCATGAGGAGGGTGACCCTCCCACTGGCGGCGCCCGGGCTCGCGACCGCGCTGGCGACCGGCTGGGCGCGGGCGATCGGGGCCTTCGGGGCAGTGATCATCATCGCCTACCACCCCTACGGCCTCCCGATGCAGATCTGGACCACCCTCGACGAGACGGGCCTCGCCTCGGCCCTGCCCTTCGCCCTGGTCCTGCTCGTCGTCGCCCTACCCTTGCCCCTCCTGGCCTACGGTTGGAGCGCCCGTGCTCGCGCTCGACATTGAGGTCCACCGCCGAGATCTGACCGTCGCCGTCGCCTTCGACGTCGGCCCTGGTGAGCGCTTCGCCCTCTTCGGCCCTTCCGGGGCGGGCAAGACGACCATCCTCGAGTGCGTAGCCGGCCTCGTCGAGCCCCGCCGTGGCTCGGTCGGCCTCGCCGGCCGCCAGCTCTGGTCGTCCGAGGGAGCCCGGGTCCCCTACTGGGAGCGCAAGGTGGCCCTCGTCCGCCAGGACCCGGCCCTCTTCCCCCACCTGAGCGTCCGGCAGAACCTCTTCTATGCCGGCGACCGCGTAGAGCCGGCCACCGTGGACCGCCTCGTCTCGGCGCTCGAGCTGGGCCGGCTGCTCGACGTTGCGTCGGCGCGCCTCTCGGGTGGCCAGGCGCGCCGGGTGGCGCTCGCCCGGGCCCTGGCGACCTCCTATCGCGCGGTGCTGCTGGACGAGCCCTACACCGGCCTCGACGCAAGCCTGCGGCGCGCCGTCACCAGCCTCGTCATCGAAGAGGTGACCGGTCGGGGGGCGCCTGCAGTGCTCGTCTCCCACGAGCTCGCCGAGACCCAGGCGTTCGCAGACCGCCTCGGGGTGATCGACGGGGGCCGGCTGCTCCAGGTGGGCACCCCCCGGGAGGTGGTGCTCCGTCCGGCGTGCCGGCGGGTTGCCGAGCTCGTCGGCTATCGCAGCTTCGTCGCCTGCGCAGGCGGCGAGCTTGGGGTCCATCCGGAGCGGGTCATGGCGGGAGCGGTGCCCGGTGCCGGGGTGGTGCTGTCCGGGGTAGTGCTCGCTGGGCGTCCCTCCGGGGTCGGCTTCGAAGTGGACCTGGAGGTCGGGGCGGCGGTGGTGACCTGCCGGCTCGACCGGGACCCGGCCCCGGCCGGTACGGCGATGGAAGTGACCGCGCTCGACCCGCCGGCGTTCGGTCCCGACGGCGTGCTGGTCGACCCGGGCCGGTTGGTCCTCCGGTGACCGGGGCCAGGCCGAAGGGCGAGGGCGACGCCCCGGCGGGCCCACCGTCTCGCCGGCCGGCGCGGTCGCCGGTGCCGGCGGCCTCCCGACCCGGCTCCACCCCTACGGCCGTCTCCGCTCCTGGACCCGGTTCCGCCGGCTCTGACCCTGGAGCCGGGTCCGCCGGCTCTTCGGTCCCCGGCCCTGCGGTCGGGGTCGGAGACGACGTGGCGCCGGGCTCCCGCCTTCGCCTCGCCCGTCTCGCCCGGGGCATGTCCCAGCAGGACCTGGCAGGCGCCGCCGGCGTGAGCCGTCAGGCGGTCGCCGGCTTCGAGTCGGGGCAGTGGGACCCGTCGCTTCGCGTGGCGCTCGTCCTCGCCCGCTCGCTCGGGGTGAACGTCGAGGATCTCTTCGGCCCGCAGCCCGAGGCGCCGCAGCTCGACGCCATCCCGCTCGCCCCGCTCACTCCCGCACCCTGCCGGGTGGACCTCGGCCAGGTCGGTCCGCTCCTGGTTGCCCTGCCGCTCGACGGGGACCGGGCGCTGCAGCCGGGCTTCTCTCCGGCCGGCGGGCGTGCGGTCCCCGCCGGCCCGGCCCGTTGCCGGGCACGCCCGAGCGCTGGGCTGAGACCCACGCTGGTGGTGGCCGGATGCGACCCCGCCCTGCCCCTCCTCCGGGGCCCGCTCGGCCGCCTCGACCGGCCGGTCGAGCTGCTCTGGTGGCCGTGCGGCAGCGCCGAAGCCCTCCGGTTGGCGGCTGGTGGGCTGGTCCACGTGGCCGGTTTCCACGTCGGGGCCGACGAGCCGCTCTCGCTGCCCGAGCGGTCCGAGATGGAGCTGGTCCGCTTCGCCACCTGGCGGGAGGGTCTGGCCTCCCGGCCCGGGTTGGCGCATCGGGTCGGTGGCCTCGCCGACCTCGCCGGGACCGGCCTGCGCCTCGTCAACCGGGAGCCGGGGGCAGAGGCGCGCGAGCTGCTCGACTCACAGCTGACCCTCGCCGGGATAGATCCCGAGGACGTCGCCGGGTACGACAGCAGCGTCGCGGGCCACCTGCTCGTCGCGTCGGCCGTTGCCGCCGGCACCGGTGACGCCGGGGTGACGATCGAGCCGGCGGCCCTCGCCTACGGGCTCGACTTCACCCCCTTCGCCGAGGAGCGCTCGTTGCTCGCCCTGCCCCGGTTCCTGCTCGACACCTCCGAGGTCCAGGCCCTCCTACGTGTCCTCGCCACCCCGGCGGTCCAGGGCCAGCTCGCCGGGCTGCCCGGCTACACCCACATCGCCCACTGCGGAGAGAGGGTTCCCGGGGACTGATCGTTCCCTATCGGTGCCCCCGGTCCCCGACCGTGGGCCTGTGACGGGGCTCTCGTCCGGGCGATCGTTCAGCGGGTGCTGGCCGCCGCGGGGACGGGGGTGGTGTCGGCAGACGTGGACGTCTCGGCCGAGGCCTCCTCGAGGGACTTGCCCATCGGCTCGGGAAGAGCGACGAGGGTGAGGACTACGCCGACCACCGAGATGCCCGCCATCAGGCCCATCACCCCGGTGAGCCCGGCCCAGGCGAGCAGGTGCGGTACGAGCAGGGCGCCGAGGAACGCCCCGAACTTGCCACTCGCCGCAGAGGTGCCGTCCCCGGCGCCGCGGATCGAGGTCGGGAAGATCTCCGCCGGCAGCACGAAGGTCGTCATGTTGGGACCGAGCTCGACGAAGAAGTAGCTGATCGCGAACAGCACGAGGAACAGCCAGACGTTGCGGGTCGCTCCCGGGATCAGGGCGATCGCGCCGAACGCAAGAGCCATCATGGCGAAGCCCTGCCACTGGATCCGCTTTCGGCCGATGCGGTCCATCAGGCCGACGGCGAGCCAGTAGCCGGGAAGGGCCGCCACTGCGAAGATCGCGAGCGAGATCAGGGTGTGGGAGAGCAGCGTGCCCCGGGGCTGTAGGGCCTTCAGGATCAACGGGCTCGACACCGAGTTGCCGTAGAAGGCGATGTCGAGGAGGAACCAGCACCCGGCGGTGCCGACCAGGCGGAGCAGGAACGGCTGGGAGGTGAGGCGCGCCGTTCGTGATGTCTGGCTCGGCTCCAGACCGGTCGGCTCCAGACCGGTCGGCTCCAGGTTGGTCGGTGCCGCCGGCTGGCTGCCGGTGACCCAGTGGACTGCTTCGGCAGTGGCGGCGACGTCGCCTTGCACCGAGAGGCTGTAGCGGGGGCTCTCCTTGATCCTCCGGCGCAGGTAGACCACCGAGAGGGCAGGGACCGCGCCGAGCCCGAGCATCACCCGCCAAGCGACCCGGTCGGGCATGCCGGCGCCGATGAAGATCGAAGCGATCGCCGGGCCGGCGAGCAGCCCGAAGCCCTGCATGGCGAACACGGTGCCGATGAGGCGGCCCCGGGAGCGCCGGTTGGCGTACTCGGAGGTGATCACCGCAGAGGTGGAGTAGTCGCCGCCCACCCCGAGGCCGACGAGCACCCGGAAGGCGAGCAGCGAGGTGAAGTTCCACGAGAAGGCCGACAGCAGCGCGCCGGCGGCGAGCAGGAGGATCTCAGTGCCGTACATCCGCTTTCGGCCGAGGCGGTCCATCAGCCTCCCGAAGCAGAGCGCCCCGGCGACCGAGGCGAGCAGCGAGATCGAGTTGAGGAGCGAGATCTGTCCGGTGCTCAGGTGGAAGATCGGGGTGAGCAGGACGGTGACGGTCCCGATGATGAACAGGTCGTAGGCGTCGGTGAAGAAGCCCATGCCGGCGGTGACGACGGTCAGCCAGTGGCGCCTGCCCACCTCGGCCTCGTCGAGAGCTGCGAAGAGCCCGGACGTCGAGTCCGGGGGGGATGATGCCTCGGTCCCACTTTCCCCAATCCCTCTCCGGCGATCCTCGTCGGGTGACCTCACGGTCTCAGTGTTGCGAGGCCGGTTGAACGTAAGTCGACGGGAGGGTGGCCACAAGGCCACATCCGAGTGAACGACTGGTTAACGACGGAAGTGCTCGGGGCGGCTCACCCAGGCGTCCGAGACGATCAGGACCCCGGAGTGCTCGGCGAGGAGCGCTCGTAGCCCCCCGATCAGCGGGCCCACCTGCTCTGGTGGGAGGACCACCGTGAGCAGGGCCAGGCCACCGCGATCGTTGAACAGGAGCCGGCCCTGGTGGTAGCCGTGGTGCCCGAGGCCCGAGACGTTGGGCACCGCCGTGAACCCGGTGGCCCCTGCCTCGGCGAACAGCTCGGTGGCGACCGCGACGTCGTCGCCGCCGACGACCAGCTCCACCTTGACCATCTGCGTGAGCCCCCAC
>JAKARG010000114.1 GCA_021819345.1 Actinomycetes bacterium
GGGCGGGTCGAAGTGGACCACCACGTCGATGTCGTCTATGTCGATCCCCCTGGCGGCCACGTCGGTGGCGACGAGGACCGGCAGCCTGCCGGTGGAGAACTGCTTCAGGGCCCTCTCCCGCACCGGCTGGCGGAGGTCGCCGTGGATCGCCCGGGCGTCCACGCCCTCCTTGCGCAACGCCTCGGTGAGCCGGTCGGCGCCGCGCTTGGTCCGGGAGAACACGATGACTCGCTCGTTGCTCCGGCATACCGCGGCGAGCACCCGCACCTTGTCCATCTGGTGCACGAGGAGGAAACGGTGCTCCATCGCGCTGACCGTCGGCTGTCCCCCGCCGACCTCGTGGCTGACCGGATCGGTCAGCTCGTGGCGGACCAGGCGGTCAACGTCACCGTCGAGGGTCGCCGAGAAGAGCATCGTCTGGTGGTGGTCTTGCCCCAGGTGTCGGAGGAGCCACTCGAGCTGAGGCATGAACCCCATGTCCGCCATCCGGTCTGCCTCGTCGACCACCACCACCTCGATCGCCCCGAGGCTCACCTCGGCGCGCTGCACGAGGTCGATCAGGCGACCGGGAGTGGCGACCACCACGTCGGTCCCGGAGCGGAGGGCGGCTATCTGGGCGTCCATGCCGGTGCCGCCGTAGCAGGGGGTCAGCGACAGGCCGACGGCACCCGACAGCGGGTCGAGGACGCCGGCAACCTGGCCGGCCAGCTCCCGGGTGGGGACCAGGACCAGGCCTCGGGGACGGCGCCGGCCCCGAGCAGCCTCCCGGCCTGCCTCGGCCAGCCGCTGCAGCATCGGGACGCCGAAGGCGAGCGTCTTGCCCGAACCGGTCTTGGCCTTGCCACAGACGTCACGGCCGGCGAGGCCGTCGGCGATCGTTGCCGCCTGGATGGGGAAGGGGGTGGTGATCCCTCCGGCTCGGAGGGCAGCTACCAGCTCGGGGGCGACTCCGAGCGCCTCGAAGCTCGGAGTGGTGGGGGGGGTGCTCAATCAGGCTCCTGTACGGCGAAGGGGGGAAGCCGTCGCCGCCCGCCCCGAGGGCCCGGAGAGACCCTGGTCGGCGATGAGGACGTCCCGGCGGGGGCGGTGTTGGCCCCTCGGCCCTTCTCATCGTACCCGGAGCCATTACTTCGGGTGTCGGAGGGTCTCGCTAGCCTTGCGGGGGTGACGAGCCTCTCGCTGTTCGACGAGCCCACCGGGGTCCCCGGTCCCCGGGTCGTCACCCTCGTGCGCCTCGCCGGCGAGATCGCCCGGCAGGTCGCAAGCATCGGTTCTGTCTCGGTGGAGGGTGAGGTCCACCGGCCGACGACCGGTCGCACGGGCTGGGTCTACTTCACCTTGCGGGACCGGGCAGCCCAGGCGAGCGTCGTCGTTCCCCGGCCGAGGGCGGGACGGTCCCGGATCGTCGCCGGCGAGCGGGTGCGGGTCGTCGGCGCGCTCGAGTGGAGCAGCGACCGGGGGAGCCTGCAGCTGCGCGCCGAGGAGGTCCTGCCGGTGGGGGAGGGGGCCATCGCCGCCCTCCTGGCCGAGACTCGTCGCCGTCTCGAGTCCGAGGGGCTCACCACCCGCCCCCGTCGCCCGCTTCCGGTGCTGCCCGAGCTGATCGGGGTGGTGTGCGGGTCAGACGCCGCCGTCCGCCACGACATCGAGTCGGTGGTCGCCGAGCGGTTCCCCGGGTACCCGGTGGTGTTCTGCGAGACCACCGTGTCGGGTCCGGGGGCGGCGGCCTCCATCGTCGAAGCCCTCCGGTCGCTGTGCCGCCAGCCCGGGATGGAGGTGGTGATCCTCGCCCGTGGGGGGGGTGACGCCACTTCCCTCCTTCCTTGGAGCGACGAGAACCTCTGCCGCGAGGTGGCCGCCGCCGCAGTGCCGGTGGTGTCGGCCATCGGCCACGAGGCCGACCGGCCGCTGTGCGACGAGGTGGCCGACCTGCGATGTGGCACCCCGTCGCTCGCCGCCACCGCCGTCTTGCCGGACGCCTCGGCACTGTCTGGGAGGCTCGACCAGGCACGGCGGACGGCGGGCGCCGCTCTGGTCGGCCGTTGGGGCGAGGCTCGGAGAGGGTTGGCCGGCGTGGACCCCGCCCGGGCTCTCGACTCGGCTCTCGCCGGGGCCGGGGAGCGTCTCGGCGGAGCGGGCCGTCGTCTCGCCGGCCACCATCCCCGCCGCCGCTTGGAGGAGTGCCGTCGGCGGCTTGCAGGCCCCGACTGGAGACGAGGTGCCGGGGAGGTCCTGGGTCGCGCCGCCGGCCGGTTGGAGGCCGACCGGCGACACCTCGGCGCGCTCGACCCGGCCCGGGTTCTCGACCGGGGCTACGCGGTCGTGACCGGTCCCAGGGGCGAGGTGCTGCGCCGCTCCGGGGACGTGGCGGTGGGCGACGCAGTCGCGGTCCGATTGGCCGCCGGCCGCATCGCAGCGACGGTGACCGAGGTGGCCGGCGACGCCACGGCCGGCGACGCAACGGTGGGCGACGCAGCGGTGCGCGACGCGGTGGCCCGGTGAGCCGGTCGGATGGGTCGCCGGTGGCCGGCGCAGGCGGGTCGGCAGGGTCGGATGGGTCGCCGGTCGCCGCCCGGCGCTTCGAGGACCTCCTGGCGGAGCTCGAGGCGGTGACCGACCGTCTCGCCACCGGTGAGATCGGCATCGAGGAGGCCGCCGACCTCTACGAGCACGCATCCCGGCTCCACCGTGAGGCGACCGAACGCCTCGACGCGGTCCGAGCGCGCGTCGAGCGGCTGCGCGATGGCGACCAGGCCTAGGGCTGGCCGAGGGCGCGACGGGGTCGGATCGGGCGCCGGCCGGCGAGCGGCGCCGGAGTGGGCCGAGGGGCCCGCCGGATGCCCGGTGACCGGGGCCCGGAGTCGGCGGATGGCCGGTGACGAGGAGGATCGCTTGACCAGGAGGATCGTGCTCGACTGCGACCCGGGCCACGACGATGCGATCGCCATCCTGGTGGCTGCCGGATCCCCGGAGGTCGACCTGGTAGGCATCGGTACCGTCGCCGGCAACCAGACCCTCGACAAGACCACCCGCAACGCGCTCGCCGTCGCCACCCTCGCCGGGCTCGACGTCCCGGTCCACGCCGGGTGCGCCCGCCCGATCCTGCGCAGCCTGACCAACGCTGCGTCGATCCACGGCGAGACCGGGCTCGACGGACCCACCCCGATCGAGCCCGACCGGGAGGTGGCTCGTGGGCACGCCGCTCACCTGATCGCAGAAGCGGTGCTCGCCCGACCCGGGGAGACCACCATCGTGGCGACCGGGCCACTCACCAACCTCGCGCTCGCGGCACGCCTGGAGCCGGCCATCGTGAGCGCCACCAGGGAGGTGGTGGTCATGGGCGGCGCCTACGGGCGGGGAAACGTGACCCCCGCCGCGGAGTTCAACATCCACGTCGACCCGGAGGCCGCCGCGGTCGTCCTCGGCGAGCCGTGGCCGGTGACGATGATCGGGCTCGACGTCACCCACCAGGCGCTGTGCAGCGCTGCCACCAGGCGCCGTATCGCAGGTCTCGGGTCGACCGTCGGCGACTTCGTCGCCGCCCTGCTCGATTACTACGCCGGCACCAACCGGCGCCGCAGCGGGATGCCCGACCCCCCGGTGCACGACGTGTGCACCATCGCCTACCTCGCCGCCCCCGGCCTGTTCGAGACCCGCCCGGCGTCGGTGGAGGTCGAGCTGCACGGCACGCTCAGCGCCGGCATGACCGTCGTCGACTTCGACCACGGCCCCGATGCCGGCTCCGGCTCCGAGCACGGCTCCGACCTCGCTCCCGACAGCGGCTCCGGCGCCCTCGGTCCCCGGCGCGTCGCCACCTCGATCGACTCGCCGGGCTTCTGGGCCCTGGTCGTGGAGGCCCTGGCCAGGCTGTGACCGCCGTCGAGCGACCCCGCCCTCCGGCGCCGGCCGGAGCGCCTCAGCGCGGCGGCCAGCCGGCCGACCAGCACCGGTCGGAGAGCCGTCCCGGCGACCACCAGCCCCAGAGCCCGCCGAGGGCCGAAGCGGTGGCGTCGGTCCAGCCGATCACGTCCCGCCTGGCGGTGCGGCGCACGACCTGGCGGATGCCGCCTTCGTGGACGGCGTAGCCGGCCCACCCTCCCGGATGGTCCTTGGTGGAGCCCACCTCCGCCACGAGCAGCCGCCCGATCCGGTAGGTGCGGTTGCGGTGGGAGTGGCCGGCGATCACCAGGGCAGCCCCGGCTCGCTCGAGCGCGTCGATGAGCCTGCGGCTGTCGCTCCGCGTCACCCCGGGCGGGTAGGAGGTGGGTAGTGGCCATCGCTCCGGCGGGTGGTGGAGGCTGACCACGCTCGGGTGGGGTGCCGAGGCGACCGCAGCGACGATGCGCTCGACCTGGGCCGCGTCGAGGTGGCCCCAGCGGTCCTCGGGGCTCGGGCTGTCGGCGAGCACCAGCCGGACGCCGGCCAGGTCCTCCACCAAGGGCTCGCCGTCGTGCGCGTAGGCGAGCCCGCCGAGAGCGGTGTGGTTGGACTGGTGGCGCCGGCGGTCGTGGTTGCCGAGCTGGAGGAGGGCCGGGACGCCCGAAGAACGGGCCAGCTCCGCCACTGCCTCGAACTCCCGTACCCGTGCCCGCCCGGTGAGGTCCCCCTTCCACACGACCGCCTCGGCCCCCCAGGATCGGGCCTCGTCCAGGGCTGCGGCTGCCGCCCGGAGCGGGTACGGCTCCGCCGAGGCAGGTTGGACGTCCCGGATCCCCCCGAGCAGACCGAAGCGCCGCTCTCCGATGTGGAGGTCGCTGACCGTGGCGAAACGGGCGAGGAGCGCACCTGGCGGCGGTCGCAAGGTCTGGAGCGAGCCCCCCTCGACCCGTTCCCCGCCGGCGGGTTGCCACCACCAACGGTATGTGCGTCCCGGCTCCAGGCCCTCCAGGACCACGGCACCCGGTCCCCCGGGGCCGGGGCCCGACGGTCGTACCCCCCGCAGGCGGAACGAGGCCCAGGTGGGCGGTCCCGGGGCCACTGTCACCGTCGTGGGGCCGGCGCCGAAAGTGACCTCCCTCGCCGGCAGCGACCGCCACACGATCTGCGCGGAGGTGTCCTCCACTGCATACAGCCTCGGGGCTCCACCGCCGACGCTCGGTGCCCGTCCTCGAAGGCTCACGGCAGATCGATGCTCGGCACCGTCGAGGGTCGAGGGCTCCGGAGGACTTCGGTGAGCCGTCCCCGCCACCTGCCGGCGAGGGCTACCGAGAGGTCCATGCGCTCCTCGACCTGGGATCGCGGTCCATCTCCGATGGGAAGCGGGTGGTCGGCGAACCAGCGGTGCACCGATGCCGCAGGGCCGGGGTCGACGATCCCCGCGGCCCCCGACAGGGCCCGGAGGAGGAGCTGCGGCGTGAGCGCCGACTCGAGCTGATCGGCGTGCTCCTCCACCCACGGCCAGCCGAGCGCGCCCCCCTGGCGGCCGGCGAGGACCCGTGCCACCAGGCGGTGCCAGTCCTGGGGTCGGACCGCGCCCGAGCCGACCTGGGCGAGGACCTCGGCCACCTCGTCGGCACCTTCGAAGCCGGCGAGGGCATGCAGGCAGCGATCGCGCTCGAGGGGGGATCCGGCCGCCCGCAGCTCGTCCAGCAGGGCAGCGAGCTCTCCGGCCCCGCCGGCGGAGGCGACCACGTCGAGGACCGCCGGCGCCAGCTCCGGGTCGAGGGCCTCGTCGCCGCGGCGCTCGGCCGCCCAGCGCTCCGCCGCCACCTCGCGCACCTCGGGGTCGGCTCCGGTGGTGCCGAGGAGCCGCAAGAGGGTGGAGCGGGCCCTCCGCTCGGTCGGTGGCTCCCCGGGGCGGGGCTCCCAGCCGAGGCGGCGCCAGGCCGGCCCGGCCGCCTCCCGGACCAGGTCGGCGACCGCTGAGCGTTCCCCTTCCTCGGCCAGGCGGTCGAGCACGCCGAGGGCGCGGGCGGCCGTGGCCCAAACGTCGGGGTGGTCCTCTCCCCGGAGGCGGGCGACGAGCTCGGCGAACCCCGACAGCGGCCCGCCGGCGACCACCGACGCCCAGGAGTCGTCGACCAGGGTCACCCGCTCGAGCGGGGTGCATACGCTCAGGTCGACCGGGATCAGCGAGGCATCGGTGGCGCTGCGGTGAAACCCGCGGCCACCGCCGTTGACCACCAGCCACTCGACCGGCGCGGGGAAGCGGATCGTCTCGGGCCCTTCGAGCAGGACCCTTCGCTCGACCACCTCGCCGGCGACCGAGGCACGCAGCACGAGGGGGACCCTCCATGTGCCCTCGAGGTTGCCGGAGTAGCTGAATCGGGCTTGGCGGAGCGCAACGCTGGAGGGGTCCGACCCGCGCCGAGCGGTGACGATCGGGTGGCCCGGCTGGAGGATCCAGCCCTCCATGGTGGAGCGCACCGGCTGGCCGGACTCTGCCTCGAGGGCGTCCCAGAGCTCGGCGGTGTCGGCATTGGAGTAGGCGTGGGAGGACAGGTAATGGGTGATCCCGCGGCGAAAGGTGTCCTCGCCGATGTAGGCCTCGAGCATGCGCAGCACGCCGGCACCCTTTTGGTAGGTGAGCACGTCGAACATGTCCTCGGCGTCGGATGGGGCGACGACGGGGTGCTCGACGGGACGGGTGGAGGCCAGGCCGTCGACCTCCAGTGCCTCCGCCCGTCCGGCTACGGCGGCTGTCCAGGCGTCCCAGTCGGGGCGGAAGGCATCGGCGGTCTTGCGCTCCATGAAGGTGGCGAACGCCTCGTTCAGCCACAACCCGTTCCACCAGCGCATGGTGGCGAGGTCGCCGAACCACATGTGGGCGGTCTCGTGGGCGACGGTCTCTGCGATCTCGAGCAGCTCGGCCTCGGAGCTCCGTGATGCGTCGGCGAGCAGCATGGACTCGCGGTAGGTGACGCAGCCGAGGTTCTCCATCGCACCCGATGCGAAGTCCGGGATGGCCACGTGGTCGAGCTTCTGCCCCGGATAGGGGATGGAGAAATACCTCGCCAACCAGCCGAGGGCGTGGGTGGCGGCATCGAGCGCAAACCCGGCGAGCGCTAGCCGACCGGCGGGGGTTGCGACCGCCACGGCCACGCCGTCCACGTCGCGAGGCGGGGTCGACTCGAAGGGACCGACGACCCAGGCGAGGACGTAGGTCGACATCGGCATCGTCTCGGCGAAGCGCACCCGCCGCCGGCCGTCTCCGAGCTCCTCGGTCGACTCCTCTGCGCCACTCGCCAGGACGGCGAGGCCCGAAGGCACGACCACGCTCAGGTTGAAGCTGGCCTTCAGGTCTGGTTCGTCCCAGCAGGGGAAGGCCATCCTGGCGTGCGTCGGCTCGAAGTCGGTGGCGGCGACGAGGACAGCGGAGCCGTCCGGAGCGCTCGAGCGGCTCAGGTAGAACCCCTGCATCTGCTCCCCGAGCCGCCCGGAGAAGTGCAGGCGGAGGGTCGCCGGCCCAGGAAGCAGCGGATCGTCGAAGCCGAGGGTGAGCAGCTCGCACTGCGCATCGAGCACCACCCGCGCCGGCCGGCCGTCGAGCTCGGGGCCTTCGATCCGTAGTCCGGCCGCATTGAGCACCACTTCGGAGACCGTCTCGGTCACCTCTAGCTCGACCTTCAGGTCACCCCCGAAGGTCCCACTCTCCAAGTCCGGCTCGACGTCGATCCAGTAGCGCCGTGGTAGGACGCTGCGGGGCAGGCGATGTGAAGGGCTGGACGGGGGAAGATGGGTCAAGGCCTGCCGAGCCTATGGGGCGGGCTCCGCCTGGCAGTCGCAGCCGGTGCCGGGTTGCGGTTTGCGGGTACGAGGGGCCGGCGGGTAGCGGGGCTCCCGGGGTAGGGGCGTAGGTGGGTGCCGGCAGCGCCGGCGGGCCCTGGTCGGCTAACGGCAGCGCCCTGGTCGGCCTTGGCTGCGCCGGCGGGCCCTGGTCGGCCCTCGCGGCGCCGGCGGGCGCTGGCGGTAGCCTCCGGCGGTGCATCGCCGAGCCACACCCGAGCTGCTCACCGTCGGCCACGCCCTGGTCGACGTCCTCGCCCGAGTCGACGACGCCGTCGTCGCGGGGCTCGGCCTGGAGAAGGGGACCATGAACCTGGTCGACCCTGCCCGCTCGGCGGAGATCCTCGCTGCGGTCCGAGCCGAAGTCGCTGTCTCCGGAGGATCGGCGGCCAACACCGCAGCCGGGGTGGCGGCCCTCGGGGGATCGGTCGCCTTCGTGGGTAAGGTGCGCGACGACGAGTGGGGCCGGCTCTTCGCCGGGGACATCCGAGCCGCCGGCGTCGTCTACGCCGTCCCGGTAGCCTCCGAGGGCCCTGCGACCGGGCAGTCCGTCGTGCTGGTCACCCCCGACGGGGAGAAGACGATGTGCACGAGCCTCGGGATCGGCGACCAGCTCGGCGCCGAGGACGTCGATGTCGCTTCGGTGTCCGAGGCGAGGATCGTGTACCTGGAGGGATACCTCTGCGGGGTGGAGCACACCGCGGCGACCGTGGAGGCGGTGCTGGCGTCGGCGGAGGCCGGGGGTACAGCGGTCTCCCTGTCGCTGTCCGACCCTCTGTGGGTACGGCTCCATCGAGCCGAGCTGCTCGCCCTCTTGCCCCAGGTGGATCTGCTATTCGCCAACGCCGACGAGGCCGCCGGCATGGCGGGGACCAGTGATCCGCGCCGAGCTGCCCGAGAGCTCGCCGAGACCGGCAGGACGGTGGTGGTGACCCTGGGGGCCGAGGGGTCGGTGGTGATCTCGGGCGGAAGGTTGGAGGAGGTGCCCGCAGTGGAGGCAGAGGTGGTCGACACCACCGGTGCCGGCGACCTGTTCGCTGCTGGCTACCTCCGCGCACACCTCGGTGGGGCGACCCCGCTGGAGGCGGCGCGGCTCGGCTCGGTGGCCGCCGCCGAGGTCGTGGGCCACCTC
>JAKARG010000115.1 GCA_021819345.1 Actinomycetes bacterium
ATCACCTAGATCGACGTCCGAATCGAGGCAACGGAGGCGAATCGGGCCCCCCGGGCCTCTAGAGCTTCCAGGGCCATCGGAGCCGCCGCCGGGCCACCCCCGGCGAGCCACCCCCTCCGAGGCCCCCGCCGGCCGCCAGCCGCTGCCGCCGGCCCCCACTCCGGCACCACCCCCGGCGAGACAGAAGTCCCACCCCACCTCAGGCCAGCAGCTCCCGCACGTCGGCGGCCGACAGCACGCCCGACTCGAAGCCGCCGCCGCCGACCACGCGGTCGAACAGCGAGGCCTTTCTCTCCTTCAATGCCATCACCTTCTCCTCGATCGTGTCGCGGGCGACGTAGCGGTAGACCATGACCTTGCGGTCCTGGCCGATGCGGTGCGCCCGGTCCACAGCCTGGGCCTCGGTAGCCGGGTTCCACCACGGGTCGAGCAGGATGCAGTAGTCGGCCTCGGTCAGGTTGAGCCCGAAGCCGCCGGCCTTGAGCGAGATCAGGAAAACCGGCGCCTTCCCCTCCCGGAACCTGGCGATCTCCTCGCCCCGCCGGCGGGTCTTGCCGTCCAGGTAGCAGCAGTCGATCCCGGCGGCCTCGATGCGTCGGCGGGCCTCGCCGAGGAAGCGGGTGAACTGGCTGAACACGAGCACCCGGTGCCCGTCGGCGACCACGTCGGAGAGCATCTCGCCGAGGGCGTCGAGCTTGGTGGAGGGGGTGCCGGCGCCCTCGGGGTCGACGAGGGCGACGTCGAGCGCGGCCTGGCGCAAGAGGGTGAGCGAGCGGAAGATCTCGAAGCGGTTGCCGTCCATGTCGCCGAGCAGGCCGAGGATCTTCTGGCGCTCCCGCTGCAGGTGGGCCTGGTAGCGGCGGCGGTGCCTGGGGTGCAGGTCGAGCTCGAGCACCTGCTCCTGCTTGTCGGGCAGGTCGGAGGCGACCTCGGCCTTGGTGCGGCGCAGGAGGATCGGGCGGATCCGCCGGCGGAGCTGGTCGAGTCGCTCGGAGTCGCCCTTGCGCTCGATCGGGGTGCGGTAGATCTCCGCGAAGCGGTCCGGCCGGGGGAACAGCCCCGGGGCGACGATCGAGGTGAGCGACCACAGCTCGGCGAGGGAGTTCTCGAGCGGGGTGCCGGTCATGGCGAGCTTGAACGGCGCCGGCAGCCGCCGGGCCCGCTGGTAGTTGTGCGAGGAGGCGTTCTTCGCGAACTGGGCCTCGTCGAGCAGCAGCCCGGCCCACTCGAGCGCCTCGTACTGGTCGTACTCGAGGCGGAACAGGGTGTAGGACGTCACGACGAGCCCGGCGCCGGAGGTCCCGACGGCCTCGGCGATCGAGGTCCCCCGGCGGCGCTCGGTCTCGGTGATCGCGAGGGTCGGCAGCCCCGGGGTGAAGCGTGCCGCCTCGGAGGCCCAGTTGCCGACCACGCTCGTGGGAGCGACCACGAGGAACGGGGCGTCGACCCCCGCCTCCTCCCGGGCGTGGCAGATGAGGGCGAGCGCCTGGAGGGTCTTGCCGAGGCCCATGTCGTCGGCGAGGATCCCGCCGAGGCGATGGCGGAAGCGGCTCGCCAGCCAGGCGAAGCCGGTCTCCTGGTAGGGGCGGAGCGTGGCGTGCAACCCGGTGGGCAGGGGGAGCGCCGGCGGCCCGGCGCCCGCCGCCCCGGCGCCCTCCTCCCCCGCCTCCGCGGTGGCGAGCAGGGCCCTGACGGCCTCCTGCCACGCCCCGACCTGGGCGGTGACGGTGCCGAGAGCGGACAGCTCCTCCCACAGGCTCGCCTGGAAGCGCCCGAGGCGCAGGCCCCCGGGCGGGGCGTCCTGGAGGCTGCGGGCCTCGGCGATCAGCTCTGCCAGCTGGTGCAGCTCGGGGCGGTCGAGCGAGAAGTAGGTCCCCGATGGCAGGACCAGGTGGCTCTCCCCCTGGGCCAGGGCGACGAACAGCTCCCCGAAGGCCACCTCCTCCCCGCCCACCTCGACGCTGACCGTGAGGTCGAGCCAGTCGCCGCCGTCGGACTCCCCGCCGGCGAAGGTGACCACCGGGGCGTCGGTCGCCTCCCGGAACGCGGGCAGCTCGTCGTCGGCCTCGACCACCACCGCCTCGATCTCCTCGAGGCGCGGGAGGGTCTCGGCGACGAAGCGCACGGCGTCCATCCCCTCCATCCACAGCATCGGCGCCAGCCTCGGCCCCCAAGGGGTGTGCTCGCTCGCCCCGGGGATGCCGGCGAGGAGCGCGCCGACCGCTTCGATCGCCGCAGTGGCGGTCTCGTCGGGCTCGTCCCAGATTTCCCGGGCGTCGCCGGCGCCACCGAGCAGCGACCAGGACAGCTCGACCAGTGGCCCCTCGCCGAAGGAGATCCGGGCGACGAGGACGTCGGGCGCCCCGGCCAGCTCAACCGAGCCGTCCCTCGAGGCGAAGCTCACCCGCCGCCGCAGTCGGGGGTACAGCTCGGCCTCGAAACGCTCCGCCTCCTTGGGTGGCACCTCGACGGCGCCGAGGGTGAGGAGGTCTCGCATCTCGGGGGCAAAGCTTGGGGAAAGGGGGGCGAGGACGAGAGCGGGCGGTTGCTTGGCTGCGGCCCCCTTGCGCCACCAGCCGATCCCATGTGGCGGCGAGCCGATCCACACCACTCGCTCGGCGTCGATCACCTCGGCCCCGCAGCGCAGCTCCGGGGCGACCACCAGGCCATGCCCCTCCCGGGTCAGGTCGACGACCACCTCGGCGGCCCGACCGGCGAGCTCGACCGCGCGGGCGTCCTTGCCGGCGACGACGAGCGGCAGGCCGATCTCGCGGGCCTCGGCCAGCAGGTCCCAGACCCGGCGGCTGGCCACGTCCTCGAGCCAGAGCACCTCGGCGCCGGTCCCGTAGCCGTAGCCGTAGGAACGAGAGTCACCGACGGTCGAGAGGGCCCGCATCTCCCGGAGCAACGGCAGCGCCGCGGCGGCGGGCGACGCCCCGTAGCCGAGCACGTCGAGGCGCGACCAGGCGACCCCGGTGCGGACCCAGTTGCCCGAGGAGCTGCGCAGCACCGGGCGCAACCCGACGCCGGGGCGAGGCTCGGCTTTCTGCCAGCGGGGCACCGGGCGTACCGGAACGAAGTCGAACTGCAACGCGACCCTCTCGGCCAGCCCGCCCGCCGGCGCCTCGCTCCCGGCCCCGGCGACCAGAGCCCGGAACGCCTTGTCCCAGCCCGCCTGGGCCTGGCGCCGGGAGGTAGCCGCCTCGCCCGAGCCGCCGAGGTCGCCCGCCGCCACGCCGGACCCGCCCCGGCCGGCCGCCGGCCCGCCGGGCCCGCCACCGCCCCTGCCGCCCGGCCGGCCGGCCTTCGCAGCGGGAGCTCCGCCCGAGCTGCTACCGCCCGAAGGGCGACCCGAGGGGAGCGCCTGCGGGGCAGGCTGCACGAGGGTGAGGTTCGGACGACCGCCGGCGCTCGGGCCGGCCGGTTCGGGGGCGAGGAGCAGTGCCACGGCGTGCTTGCAGTTGAAGCCCACCGGGCAGCTGCAGCGGCCGTCGAGTGAGACGACCTCCCCGCTGCTACCGGCCCGCCGCAGGGCGACGGTGACCTCGTAGGGCTCGGCCGAGCGCCCCCGCACCGTGCCGGAGACCTCCCCTCCCGCCTCGTCCCACTCCCGGCGCAGCACCGCCCCGCTGCGGGCGTAGCCCCGGCCCCGGGTGAGGGTCGCCCCGCCCACCAGCCGGCGGAGGCTCGACTCGTCGACGCGCTGGCCCATCTGGCGGCTCCCGGTCCCTCGCCCAGCCACCCCTCCGACGGTAGCCGACCCGTCCCGCCGGACCGTGGATTGTCCCGCCCGAGCTCGTCCGGACGGACGACGCTTGAGATTCCCGGACTCCTAGTCCTGAACCAAGCGCTCAGGTGGGATGCCTGGACCAGAAGCGAGCAGGATGGCCCGTCGTTGTTGGGCTCGCGGCTCATCTCCGCCTGTCGGCCGCGGGCGACGTTGTCGAGTTGAGGTGAAGCGGACGGCCGGGGTCGTCGGTGGTGGTGGTGGTGGTGGCGGCGGCGGCGGGAACCCACGCAGGGGTTGGTGGACTGCTCGGTGTCAGCCTCGGCCTGGTAGGGCTCGCGTTGGGTGACGCCGGGCGAAGCTCAAGGCTGACTGTCGACGGTCGTCGGGAGTGGTCCCGCAGCGAGCGGTCACGACCGGCCGCATTCCCGTTCGTTACGATACGTTACGACGTGGGGACGCGTTGCGGGCTGCGGTTGGTCTCCGACCTGGCCGCGACCCTGGGACCAGCCGGCAGCCGGCTCGGCTCGAAGATCCTCGGCCGAGTAGTGCGATCCTCGAACTGCAGGTGGAGGTGGCCAGCTCGCACCGCACGGATCGGTTCGGCTCGGGTTCGTGGCAATGGGGCGAGCTCATCCGATGGCGAGAACAGGAGCCCGAGGAATCTGAACCACCCTGGGATCCCTGGAGGCTTCGAGCTCACAAGGGAGACTGGAAGCCATGAGTAGTGCAGGACGCAGGTATGACCGTGAGACCCAGGACCGGGCGGTTCGGCTGTTCGTGGAGCGGCGCCGGCAGCATCCGGAGGAGTCGGCGCTGCAGACTCGCCGGCGGATCGGCGAGCTGGTGGACGTGAAGCCCGAGACCCTGCGGGGCTGGGTGGAGCGCGCCGAGATCGAGGCCGGGACCCGGCAGGGGACCACCAGAGACGAGAACGCGGAGATCGCCCGATTGAAGAAAGAGAATGCCGAGTTGCGCCGGGCGAACGAGATCTTGAAGACCGCGAGCGCTTTTTTCGCGGCGGCGGAGCTCGACCGCAAACTTTCGTGATCGTCGCCTACATCGACGAGTGCAAGGATCGTTTCGGGGTCGAGCCGATCTGTCGGGTCCTGTCTGAGCACGGGATCCCGATCGCCCCGAGCACCTACTATTCCCACCGGGGCTCCGGCGGGATCTCTCGAGCGGACCGAGACGACGCCCATCTCGCCAACCAGCTGCTCGACATCTGGCGGGCCAACCGGTCCGTCTACGGCGTCGAGAAGCTCGCCGCCGCAGCCCGCCGGGCCGGCCTGGGCCTCGGTCGTGACCAGGTGGGCCGCCTGATGCGGATCGTGGGCATCTGCGGGGTGACCAGGGGCACGCACCGCACCGTGACCACCAGGCGGGACGAGGGGGCGTCGCGTCACCCGGATCACTGCCGCCGGGCCTGGGACACGCCCAGCGGCCCGGACCAGTGGTGGGTGCAGGACTTCACCTACGTGTGGACCCTCGCCGGGTTCGTCTACGTCAGCTTCGTGACCGACGTGTTCTCCCGACGGATCCTCGGCTGGAGAGCCACGCATTCCAAGACCACACCTTTGGTGCTGTCCGCACTCGAACAAGCCCTGTCCACCCGCCGCCGTCACAATGTAGAATTCACCTCGACCGGGCTGGTCGCACATTCCGATGCCGGGTCCCAATACACGTCATTGACGTTCACCGAAGCGTTGATCGACGCCGGCATCACCGGGTCGATCGGCACCGTCGGCGACGCCCTCGACAACGCATTGATGGAATCGACCATCGGGCTGTACAAGACCGAGCTCATCGACTTCGACCGTCGACGCTCCTGGACCGGCCTCGCCGAGGTCGAGCGCGCCACCGCCGAGTGGGTCCACTGGTACAACACGGCCCGACTTCACACATCGATCGGGTTCCTGCCCCCCGCCGAGTACGAGGCCAACTACCGTGTGAGCACCGCCACCCCGACCGGGGCAGCGGCCTAACAACAGCCTCCACAGGACCCAGGGCGGTTCAGACAGATCGCTTCCGGCACTTCCCGATGAACTTCCTGACGGCCTCACGAAGAGAGAAGCAGAGATCCTCGTCATGGTGGCCGGGGGTATGGCCAATCCCGAGATCGCCGCCAAGCTGTACCTCAGCCCCAACACCGTCAAGAGCCACATCAACCGCATCTTCGCCAAGACCGGCTCTTCCGATCGGGCGACGGTCATCCGGTACGCACGCGACCACGGGCTCGCTTGATCCGCGGCAGCCCAGCCCCGACCGCGCGCTGACTTGCGACAGCAGGTCATCATCTTCGCGAACAGATCGTGCGCCCCGAACGATGTCCAGACGCACACCACGGCTGTCCATATCGACGGCTCCGGATCGCATGGCGCAGGACCGCGAGCGGCACCAGGAGCGCCGAACGCGCGCCCAGATCGCCCGACGGGATGCCACGGCAGCACCCTGAAGACCGCTTCGGGCGCGGTCCGCGTCGAGATCTCGTTGATCAGTGCAGTGCATACGCATGCCCTATGCGTGCACACGCAAGAGCCCCTCGGAGGAGGCCGCCGACCCGCCCGTCGCCGAGACACCCCAGCTCGCCGGCCGCCTGGCCCGCGCACACCCTGCGCGGGCGTGCACAGGGCACGCTGAGCAAGCCCCGAGAAATCCACCCGAGAAACCCGCATCTTCGACGGGCGCCAGAACGAGAAACCGCTGGTCAAGCGCCTTCACCCCTGCACGAGGTGCGCGCCGAACCAGCGGTCTTGGTGGCGGGGGCTGGATTTGAACCAGCGACCTTCGGGTTATGAGCCCGACGAGCTACCAGACTGCTCCACCCCGCGGCGGAGCCTCCACTCTAGCACCCCACGGCGGGAGCGCGGCAAGCCAACTGCTCGCTCCCCGCTCGTAGGGATTGGGCGGTCGACGTCGACCGACGCTCTTGCAGCCGGGGGCTCCCGCCAGCACCCGCCGCGGTCCGGCCCGACCCTGGGCTCATGTCGGGCGCGCCGGTCCTGTCGGCAGCCCACCCCCTCCGGCCTCCTCGATGCGACAGGCGCGGCGCCCCGGCCACGGGACCCGCCCGCGACGGCTCGCGATCGCGAGGTAGACCCTCCGAGAGAGCGGGCGGAGCGGCGGAGCAAGGATGAGCCGGCCGAGCAGGCGGGTCCACCCCCGTGAGGCCAGCAACACTTCCCCGACGGCCACCGGCCCGCCGCTGCGCTGCCGAGGACCGACCAGCCAGACCTGGCTCTGCGCCTCCTCGGGGCCGAGACCGAGGTCCTCGAGCGGCGCGTGCTGATAGGGGATCGGAACCACGGTCTGCCCGGTCCGAGTCGACATCCAGGCCACCAGGCCCCTGCACAGACGGCAGTCGCCGTCGTAGACCAGGGTTGGTCCCGAGGCGCCTCCGCCCTGCTCGACTTGCCGCGGCTCCAGCGCCGGGCCCTCTTCGCCCACGCCGGACGGCTCGACATCCTCGGAGGCCACGAGCTAGCCCTCGGGCTCGGGCTCGGGCTCGGGCTCGGGCTCGGGCTCGGGCTCGGGCTCGGCGAGCATCGCCAGCGCCCCGAGGAAGGCGTTCGCCCAGTGGTGCACGTCGAACTCGCGCACCCTCCTTCGCATCGCCCGCATCCTCCGGGCGGCCTCGGCCGGGCCGACGGCGACCGCCCTCAGGATCGCCGCCTTCATCCCGTCGACGTCCCAGGGGTTGACGAGAAATGCCTGGCGCAGCTCGTCGGCCGCCCCGGCGAACTCCGAGAGCACGAGGGCTCCCCGCTCGTCGTAGCGACAGGCCACGTACTCCTTGGCCACGAGGTTCATCCCGTCCCGCAAGGGGGTGACGAGCATGACGTCCGCCGCCAGGTACAAAGCGGCCATCTCTTGCTTGGGGAAGGTGCGGTGCAGGTAGTGGACGGCCGGACGGCCGAGGACGCTGTGGTCGCCGTTGATCCGTCCGACGGTCGCCTCCACCTCGTCGCGCAGGCGCTGGTACTCGTCGACCCGCTCCCGGCTCGGGCTCGCCACCTGGACCAACACTACTCCGGGTGGCTCCAGGCGGCCCTCGTCGAGCAGCTCCCCGAATGCCCTGAGCCGGTGGAGGATCCCTTTGGTGTAGTCGAGGCGGTCCACTCCGAGCACGAGCACTCCCGGATCGCCGAGCTCGGCGCGCAGTTCCTTCGCCCGGGCGAGGGTCTCGGGCTGGCGGGCGAGCTCTTCCAGGGTGGCCGCGTCGACCGATATGGGAAAGGAGGCCGCACGGAGCTGCCGACCGTCCTTTCCCTCGATGACCGACCCCCGAGTCACGACACCGCTCGTCGAGCGGGCCGCCCGCAGGAAGTTCGCCGCGTCGGCACCGCGCTGGAAGCCGACGAGGTCGGCCCCGAGCAGCCCCTCCACCACCTCCCGGCGCCACGGGAGCCGCGAGTAGATCTCCCAGCCGGGAAAGGGTATGTGGTCGAAGAACCCGATGAGCAGGTCGGGGCGGCGCTCGCGGAGCAATGCGGGGACCAGCTGCAGCTGGTAGTCCTGTACCCACACGACGCTGCCGGGCTCCGCAACTGCGTCCACGGTGACGGCGAAGCGCCGGTTGACCTCCCGGTATGTCTCCCACCAGCGACGCTCGAACACCGGCTGGCCGGTCACGTCGTGGTAGAGCGGCCAGAGGGTCCCGTTGGCAAAGCCCTCGTAGTGCTCGGCGACCTCGCTCGCCGACAGCCCGACCGGGACGATGTGCATCCCTCCGGCCTCGAACGCGTCGAGCTCGACGTCGGCGACGCCGGGCCAGCCCACCCAGGTTCCCCCCGAGGACCTCACGACCGGCTCGAGGGCCGCTACGAGCCCGCCCGGGCTCTGGCGCCACTCGGTGGCACCGCTGGCGAGGCGGACCTGGTCGACCGGGAGACGGTTGGCAGCGACGACCACCGGCCGCTCGCTCGTGCTCGACAAGAGGGCCATCACCACCACCCTAGGAGCGCTCACCGGGGCTCGACGCCTTCGGCGGCAGCGGGGTCACACCCCGGAGAGGGGCTGCCCCCCGGGGGGG
>JAKARG010000116.1 GCA_021819345.1 Actinomycetes bacterium
CGACACGGTCAGCGGAGCTGGCTCAGCCGTGAAGTCAGCCGTTGGCCAAGGCGGCGAACAACGTGTTCACCGTCGTCTGGGTGATGGCCAGCGGCCCACCCAGGATGTTCAGGGCGATCACCGGGTACTGCGCCGCGTTGGAACCGGCGTTGTTCAGGAAGGTGATCACCGACGGCGACACCGAGTTCGGGTTCAGTGTCAGCAGGATCGGCTCTCGGTACACACCGGCGACAGCGGAGCCGGTGATGGCGTCGCTGAAGTAGTCGCCGCGAGCCACCAGCACCGAGTTGGCGCCGCCCTTCACACCCCACCCGAGGCCGTCTGGCGCCCCAGCCAGGTTCTGGGAGTTCTGCTCGAACTGCGCCGTCATCTGGGAGGTGTCACCGAGGTCCTGCCCGGCGATGCGGAGCACCGACACGCCCAGGGCCTGCAGCTGAGTCACCACGTTGTCTGAGATGGCGAGTGGACCGCCCATCACGATGACCTGCTGGATCCCCAGGTTGACGATCGCCTGCTGGGCCTGCGACCCGAGCGACGCAGTGGGCGTCAACAGCAACGGGTAGCCCTTGTAGGCAATCGCGCTGGCCGACGCCGCGTCCTGGAAGCCGGCATCGGTGGCGAGGATCGCCGTCCGCAGCGGTTCGGTGGTCGACGGCGCCGACGAGCTATTGCCCGTGGTGTCGTTGTACATGCCGTAGGCACCCGGCACAGTCATGGAGTTGACCCCGGCGGTGCTGAAGTACTCGGCCACTGCCTGGGCGGTGCCATCGGCAGTCTGCCCGTAGATCGGGCCGACCACCTGGACGTTCTCCGGAGTGCCGACGAGAGAGGTCACCGGGGTGTTGCCTCCGCAGTCGTAGGCGGTGAGTGCCTTGACCTGATTGATCACCGTCGAGCTGATCGCCTCTGGGCCTCCGATCACGTACACCTCGGTGATGCCCTCGATGCGGATGGCGCTGGTCGCCGACGCAGACAGGCTGTCCGGCGACGTCAACAGCACACCGGTGCCCAACTGACCAGCCAGGTAGCTCGCCGACAGGGCATCCTGATAGCTCCTGTTCGTGGCCAGCACGACGGCGCGCGCCTGACCGCCCAGCAAGCCGCCAGGCGCGAGGTTCTCGGTGCAACCAGCGCCGACCGGGTAGGCCTGCAGCAGCGCCTGCGCCGCGGTGGCGTCCTCGGTGCTACCGGCGGTGCGGAAGGCGACGATGACGGAGAAGACGCGAGGACTGGTGGCGATCACCGATCCACCACCGCAGCCCGCGCTCGAGCCGGTCTTGACAAAGGCGCCGACGAGCTCGGGTGCGGTCGGGGCGTCGACCTGCAGGCCCGACAGCGTGTAGGTGGCCGGTCCCGACGACGAGGCCGTCGTCACCTTGAAGCTCAACTGGTTCGAGCCCATGCCCACCACGGTGCTGCCGACGGCGGCTCCGCCACCGCTTTCCGTCACGGTCGGGGTGCTGCTGGCGTCGAACGTGCCGGCGTCAAGCGCCACGCAGACGTAACCCGCGCTGATCACCCCAGCCTTCGTCTCCACGATGGCGATCGGGCTGATCTTGGCGTCAGGAGCGCCCGGCACCAGACCCACGGACGGGTTGTTGGCATTGACCAGCACGTCGCTGATGAAGGCGTTCGAGGGCCCACCAGTAAACGGCGGCCCGGACACGTACTGGGTGTTGCTGGCGGTGGTTGTGGTCGTGTTACCGGCGCTCGTGTAGGCAGTGCCCACATAGACCTGGCCCGCTTGAGCGGCCGAGCCGACGGTGTAGGACACCCCGGAGAGGTCGATCATCACCGGCGGCAGGTTGCTCCCGAGAGGGTTGGTCCCGATGATCGACCCGCTGTTGGTGAAGGTCAGCACCACGGTGTTGTCCACCGACTGTCCAGCGCAAACGCCGGTGGCGACCAGCGTCGGCGTGGAGAACGTCGGGGTCGGCGAGGCCTGCCCGGCGGTCACCGAGGCGGTCACCTTGGGGGCAGCCGAGAAGGCGACGGTGTCGTCCTTCGACGTGCAGTTGCTATTCGAGCCGTCGGCGACGGTGATGCTCAGGGTGTCACCCGACTGCCACGAGGTGTTCTGGGTGGCCAGCTGCACCTGCAGGTTGGCGGCGGCCTGCCCACCCGACACCCCAGCGCCGATAGTCGGAGACGACGCCGTCGCGTACGTGGCAAAGCTCGGCACATTGGTGGTGACGGTGGCGTTGGACGCGCCGGTCGTCGGGGTCAGCGTCGTGCCACCATACGTGGCGACCACGTTCACGCCCCCGGCCGCCGCGCCCGTCGTGTTGTAGGCCACGTTGGAGAACGTGAACGTCTCACCGTTGGCGTAGGAGGTGGCCCCTGCGCCGCATGTGATGGTCGTCGTGATGGTACCTGTGCCGGCACCAGCCACGGTCGTCACGGTCGGCGGGACGGTCCCGGCCGTGTCCGACGGGGTCACCGTGGGGTTATTCGTGAAGTCGACGGTGGCACCACCTTTCGAGTCAGTGACGCTCAGGGTGATCGTGTCACCGGTGGTGCAGGTGCTCCCCGGGGTCAACGTGACGACGAGGTTGCCCGCTGCCTGGTTGGTCCCGGTGGGGCGGATGGTCGGCGACGATGTCGCGCTGACCGAGGACCCGGTCGCTGGCGCCGCTGCTGCGACCCCGCTCAGCCCGAGCACGCTGGCACCGGTGAGCGCCAGGGTAGCCGCGAGGCCCCCCACCGCCCATCGGCGTGCTCCCGACGGATGTTCTCTCACTTGCTCTCCTTGTTGGATCGCTGATTGGTCACCCCGACCCACGCGGCTGTTGCACTGTGGTGCGCCGACTGGGCGAGACGAAGCTGGATGTTACTGCATCGTTCAACCGCCGAACCGGGGCTGTGTGACACAGTAATAACTTCGAGCCAGCGTCGGGCGGGGACGGGGAACGGTCGGGGCGGGAACGACAGCCTCTGCCGCGACCGTCAGCCGTCGCCGCCTGCGCCTACCGCTAACTCGACCCGGTCCGGTGACGGGAGCGGCGTTCGTTGCCCTGGATCAACGGGGACAGTAGGGTGGCGACAGTTGTGGTTGGTGCTTCGTGCACGTTTGCGTGTTCCGGGTCGGTGTAACGGCTGAGGCAAGGCCCTCGAGCGAGCCCGTGAGGCGGGCTCGGAGTCCCGAGGGAAGGCGACAGAGGGAAGTGGCAGGCACCATGGCGATCGCACCCTACGACCTCGACCAGCGTAGCGCCGAGCGGGATCGCAGGCTCGTGGAAGCGCACCAGGCGGGCGACCCCGACGCCTTCGCCGCCATCGTGGCTGACCACTACCCGGCACTGCTGGCGCAGGCTCAGCGCAGGCTGGTTAGCCGCGTCGACGCTGAAGATGTCGTCCAGGAGGTCTTCGAGCGGGCGCTGCGGGCCATCGACCGCTTCGGCGGGGAGTACCGGCTCGGTGCCTGGCTCAGTCTCATCACCACCAACGTGTGCGCCACCTACGGCGCTCGCCGCACGAGCCAGCGGCAGCTGCCGGAACGCTTGGTGGGCGACCAGATGGTGACGCCCGACTTGTCGGACTCGGTATCCGACCCGGCGGTGCTGGCGACTGTACTGTCAGCGATCGACCGGCTCCCTCGTTCACAGCGCAGCAGCTTCGTCCTGCATGCCATCGACGGCCTTCCCTACCCCGATGTCGCCGACCAGCTGGGGATCACCGAGGCGAACGCCCGGGCACGGGTGCACCGCGCTCGGGTTACCCTGCAGCGCCGCCTGCACGGTGTCCGCAGCCTGCTCGGAGCGGTGGTGGGCGCGCCACTGGCGCTGCCCAGAGCTCTGCAGCGCCTGGCCGGCCGGGTTCCCGTCGGCGAGCTCCACGACGCCAGCTCCGGTTCCGCCGTGCCGGCCGCCAGCGGCGTCGGTCCGGCACCTCCAACGGCCGGACAGTCCCTAGTCAAGCTGCAGCACAGCGTCAGCCAGCTGGCCGTGCAGGTGGCGACCAGTCCGCAGGCCCAGAGTGCAGTGGCAGGCGTCCAGAACCCGCGCGGGTCGCTGCTGGCAGTGGTGGCAGGCGTCGCCGCCGTCGCCACGGCCACCTTGTCGCCGGCTGCCACCGTTACCGCCACCGGCGGCACGCCGCCTGCGACCCGGCTAACTCAGGCGACCGCTTCACCGACGCCCGACCTTCTGGCGTCGGATCCGGTGGCGGAGCGTTCGACGGTGAAGCCGTCGTCAGCCCCCCCCGCGACGCCCGCGAGCGCTGCGCCGCTACTGGCGCTGCAGACGCCGTCGGCGCACGCCAGCTCGCCGGCGGCGGCAACCAGCACGACCAGCGGCAGCTCGCCGGCGGCGGCAACCAGCACCACCAGCGGCAGCTCGCCGGCGGCGGCAACCAGCACCACCAGCGGCAGCTCGCCGAAAGCGGGTGTGCCGTCGTGGGTCGTGCTGGCCGGTGTGACACCGCCCAGCACCAAGGCGTCCACCGGTGCAAGCACGCCGGCAGACGGCACCACAGGCACCACGGGGACGGGCTCCCCCCCGAGCACCTCAACGGCAGCCAGCCCGACGGCCGCCCCCTGTCCGTGGCTGGCCGCCTTCCCGGGCGCAACCCCCGGCCCGATCCTGAGCACGCCGCCGATGAGCGGGACCGTCGCCGATCTGCTCGGAACCGATCCGGTGACCCTGGCCGACGTGTCGACTACTCCCGTCTTCCACACGTCCGCCACCCTGACCAACCCAAGGTCCGAGGCGGCGGGCACGCCGGTGTCGGTGCTCAGCGGGGCGTGCGTCGCTCCCGACAGCGGGGTGTTGGTGGTGAACCTGACGGCAGCCGACGGCACCGAGGTGCAGCTGCGCGGCGCTCTGGCCTCCACCACCGGGACGAGCGGCGACCGGGGCTACCTGTTCCGGGGTACGACCGTCGTCTTGAACGGGCAGGCCCCGGCGTCGAGTTCGACGTCCCCCGCCTCGCTGCCCTGGGGCATCTCTGCCGACTTCGCAGCCCAGCTCCTTTTGCGCAAAGCAGACAACACTGCCCAGTTGGCAGTGGCTTTCATCGAACCGCCCGGAAGCGGGGGCGACGTGACGACCGGCACCTCGACGACCACCGCTCCCACATCGAGCTCGTCGACATTCTCCCCGTTGAGCAGCACAGCGGCGCCAGCTAGCGGTGGCTCAGACGGCAGCAGCCAAGCTGATCCGACGACGAACCAGGTCGACGAAGCGGCGTCCGAGCCACGACGACCAGGCTGAGGCAAGGCCTCTCTCTGAACGAACCCGACGACAATTCCGTGTCCGTTGAACTTCACCCGCCGACTGCCGGCACTACAGCGGAACGATCGAGGACCTGAAGCGAGCCCTGCGCCCAGTCTCCTTACCGACGCGGCGATCGTTCACCCACGGGCACGGATCGCGACGGCCCGTTGACCGTCTGGGTGTCGCGCTACCGGACGTAGTCGATGCGGGTCACGAGTCCATGCCCGTCCTCGGGACGTCCACCGGCGAGGCCGGCGGGGTCGGCGTCTACTTCGGCTTCCAAGGCTGACGCTCGCATTGTGCAGCCGCCTTGTCGTCGGCTCTCGTCCGATCTCAACCAGGAAGGCACGCCGCGTCTCCCGACGAGTGATCGACCCCGGGATCAGGTCAAACATCCACGTCAGGACGTGCGCGCCATTCGCTATCTCGGAATCCTCGCCTGTAGGCTGGCCCATCGAGGCCGAGGCCGAGGAAGCAGGCTCAGGTGAGGGAGTCGGGGCGCGTGGAGTTGGCGTCGAGCGATGGTGGACGAGGTGACCATCGCGGTAGCCGAGACGACCAAGCGCTCGTCGGAGCTCACCGGAGTGGCGGTCCCGGGCCTTTCGCCACAACCGTGCGCTCGCTCCGCCCCATGCTCCTCGCCCAAGCGAGACGACGACACCTCGGCACCGGCAGCGAGACGCAAGACGTCATCGTGGGGGTGTTCAAGCCGGCGTTGACAACGATCGACCGATTCGGTGGGAACAAGCAGGTTTCCTGCCTGATCGAGCAGGATCGGCTCCCACGTCTACGCCGACCACGGCTCCCAGCAGAACGCTCAGTGCCGGATGCACAATCGATTCGGCTGGCAGACCGCCCCAACGGACGACCCGAGTGCGGTGGACGGCTCCTCCCACCTCGAGGTCGTCGACCGGCTGGGCACTGCCCGGGCGAAGGCCGGGCACGCATCCGGGCGGGCACCACCTTGCCAGGACGTGTCGAGGGTCGGGGCGAGAACGTCGCCAGTGTCGCATCCGGCATTCGGCTCCTCAGGCACAGTGGCCCGAGGCCTGCCGCCGGGACCGGCCCGGGTGGCACCCCTTGGGCACGTACTGGGCGTGAGGCGTGTAGAGGACCTGGCGATGGCGCATAGTGGTTCCGCACACCCCCTCTCCGTGGCGGTTCAGCAGGTACCAGCCTGCACCGCTGTCCAGACAGGTGCCGCGGGAGAGCAGGCGCCCGACGGAGTCCTCCCCACAGTGCCTCAGCTGGCCACGCAGCTCACCTCTGGGACAGTCTCGGCCCCTCTCCGCCAGGTGGTGGTGCCAGCCGGGCCGAAGGGGCCGCTCCCGACCGCGTTGCTGATGTCCCCTCTCGAGGGGATCCGACGGTCACCGAACATAGCCGCGACGAGATACCCAGCAAGCAAGACGATCCTGATCGGCGTGGCCGCCCGAAGCGCCGCGGATTTGCTCGGACGTCGTCCAGCCGTGGGCACCTCCTTCCCCGGTCGGAATTCACTGGCCCAGAGCGCACCAGCCACAAGCACAAACGCTGCAACCAGACCGTCGGGCGCCGGGGCGAGCCCGGGCGGTTCCGCGTCGATGGGGGCTGGTGGAGCTGACGGCACGACCTCGGCGATTACCACGAGTGGCGTGCCGATCCCGCCGGGGAAGGAGATGCGCCCGTGCCTGCCCGGCAGCTCGGGACGAGAACCTGGGCAGACGCTTGGCGCAGAAGCGCTCCCCGCTGGGACTCCCCGACCGCTTCGTCGCCCAGCTCCAGATCGCCGTCCCCGGGGTCATCCCGCCGCCCGACGCACGATCAGAGACAGGTTCGACGGGCTCGCAGAGAACCATGGCCTCCGCCGCGTCGGCGGGCCCAACTCGGTGAACGAACCCGACCTGTGCCTGACCGCGCTCGTGCCTGACGCCAAGCTGGCGACCCCGGTGCGGCTCGTCGTCTATGGACCCACTCGAGTGGTGCCAGAGACAGGTCGCGTGGTTGCGAGCCAGGGATCGGCCCTGTCACCTCGGTGACGCGCTCCCCCGCTCACCGGGTACGGACCGAACGCCGCCGGTGGCCCCCGGCAGTGCGTACCCTCTGGTGGGTAGGCCTCGGCCTCCTGCTCCTCCAGCTCGCCGGCTTGCTCAACCAGAGTGCCTTCCTCTATCGGCACTTCGACCTCACGTCGGACTTCGCCCTGTTCGACCAGGCGTGGGTGGCGATCGCTCACGGTCACCTCGACCCGGAAGGCACCCTCTACCGGACTGCGCCCTTTCTCACCAACCATTTCGAGCTGATCACCTACCCACTCGCCCTGCTGTGGTTCCTCTTTCCCCACGGCATCACCCTGCTGGTGGTCCAGGACGTCGCCACCGTCGGGGCCGAAGCGGTGGCATTCGCCTGGGTGCTCGACCTCGTAGCACCGGGTGGAAGCGGCTCAAGTGCCACAACGGCCCGCCCAGTACCCACGCGCCTCCTCGTGCTGGCAGCAGGGGTGCTCGTCGTGCTTGTCGCCGATCCATGGATCTGGTGGGCCGACGCGTTCGACTTCCACCTGCAGGCACTTGCCACGCTCTTCGCCCTCCTCGCCGCCCGGGGCTTCTGGTCGAAGCGTGGCCGGCCCTGGATCTGGGTTGCCCTCACACTTGCGTGCGGCACCGTCGAGTCGATCGTCCTGGTCGGCCTGGCCATCGTCCTGCTCGTCGCCCGACGGGGACGACAGCGCGAAGGTGCAGCCTTGCTGGCCATCGGCGTGGCATGGGTCACCATCCTGAGCGGCCTCGGGCTCGACGCGGGAAGCCAGCTCTCGACCAACTACGGCTATCTGGCCCACGTGAAGCCGGGCGGTACGGTCACACTGAGCGCGGTCGTCGCCGGGGTGCTCGAGCACCCTTCGACGGCGTTCCGGACGATCGCTCACCGGTGGCGAGACGTCTGGCACATCGTCGCCGGGTCCAGCCTCCTCGGCGTGGCGACGGTGATCGGCTTACCCATCAGCGTCGTGATCGTGCTACCGAGCGTGCTCAACCACAGTCCGACCGTGATCTCGCCGATCGCCTCCTACCAAGAGCTGGCTGTCTTCCTGTTCGTCCCCGTCGGCTCGTTCGTCGCTCTGAGGTGGGTGCTGGCGCGACGTTCGACCTGGGTCGCGGTGGTGGGCGCACTCGTGGGAGCCGGGGCCCTCGCCCAGGTGCTCAACCTCTCCGTCCAGTTCGCCCCCGAGGCGAGAGCAGAGTTCGCCAAGATCCCGCCGGCCACCGCGTCGGTCCTCGCTGACGTCCTTGCCCGTACCCCGACCAATGCCGAGGTCGTCGCCTCCAACGGAGTCGTGGGCAGGTTTGCTGGCCGCCTCTGGGTGTACTCCTATCTGGGCACCTCGCCCGGGGGCAAGGTCGTCTTGGTGCGCGAGCCCGAGGTGCTGTTCGTCCTCGTCCCACGTCAGGGCTTCGTGGCGGCGACTGCCGCGC
>JAKARG010000117.1 GCA_021819345.1 Actinomycetes bacterium
CGGTTCGAACGCAGCAGGTGGGCCAGGCGAACATCAACGGTACGAAGCTCGCGGCTCTTCCCCTTCCACTTCCGCCCGTAGAGGAGCAGGCTCGGCGGCTGCACGAGTACGAACGGCAGACCACAATCGCCCAGTCGTTATCGAGATCAATCGAGAGCGCGCTCGCTCGTTCCAACGCGTTGCGAAGGGCCATCTTCGCTCGAGCGTTCTCCGGTCGCCTCGTTTCACAGGATCCGCCCGATGAACCTGCGCCCGAACTATTGGCTCGCATCACTTCCGCGCGAGCGGACGCACCGAAGCTACGGCAGAGGCAACGGGCATGACTGACCCCAAGGCTCTCGTGCAGAAACTCTGGAACTACTGCAACGTACTGCGCGACGACGGCCTCTCCTACGGCGACTACGTCGAGCAGCTCACCTACTTGCTGTTCCTGAAGATGGCCGACGAGCAGACCCGGCCACCGTTCAACAGGGAGCCCGTGGTGCCCTGCGGACTCGACTGGCAGTCCTTGCTCCATCGAGACGGCGAGGAGCTCGAAGCCCACTACATCAAGATGCTGAACGACCTCGGCAAGCATCCCGGGATGCTCGGGGTGATCTTCCGCAAGGCACAGAACCGTATCCAGGACCCGGCGAAGCTCCGAAGATTGATCGTCGACCTCATCGACCAGGAACGATGGATGATCCTCGACGCGGACGTGAAGGGCGATGCCTACGAGGGTCTCTTGCAGAAGAACGCCGAGGACACCAAGTCCGGTGCGGGCCAGTACTTCACCCCACGCCCGCTCATCAAGGCCATCGTCGAGGTCATGCGACCCGCGCCAGGCATGACGATCTGTGACCCCGCCTGTGGGACCGGAGGCTTTCTGCTCGCCGCCCATGACCACCTGGTCAGTTCCAACCCCCTGCTCGACCCCGACGAGAAGCAGCACCTGCGCTACGACGCGCTGCACGGCTGGGAGATCGTCGACAACACGGCGCGCCTGTGTGCAATGAACCTGCTACTTCACGGGATCGGCGCAGCGGACGCCGAGAGCCCCATCCGGGTTGACGACGCCCTCAAAGCCGATCCAGGGGACCGCTTCGAGATGGTGCTCACCAATCCCCCCTTCGGTCGTAAGTCATCGGTCACCGTCGTCGGCGCGGATGGCGAGGCCAAGCGCGAGGATCTCACTGTCGTACGAGACGACTTCTGGGCAAGCACGTCGAACAAGCAGCTCAACTTCGTCCAGCACGTGAAGACCCTCCTCAAGATCGAGGGGCGGGCGGCGATCGTCGTTCCCGACAACGTGCTGTTCGAAGGAGGAGCCGGCGAAACGGTGCGTCGCAAGCTCCTCCACGAGTGCGACGTGCACACCCTGTTGCGGCTTCCGACCGGGGTGTTCTACGCCCAGGGCGTCAAGGCAAACGTGCTGTTCTTCGATCGCAAGCCGGCGTCCGAGACGCCGTGGACGAAGGAGCTGTGGGTCTACGACCTGAGGACCAACCAGCACTTCACCTTGAAGGAGAACCCTCTTCGCGACGAGCACCTTGCCGACTTCATCGCTGTGTACCGAGCCGAGGACCGCACCACGCGAGTGGAATCCGAGCGCTTCCGCCGCTTCTCGTACGAGGAGCTCGTCGGCCGGGACAAGGCGAGTCTCGACGTGTTCTGGCTACGCGACGAGTCTCTCGAGGACGCGGACAACCTGCCCGCGCCTGAGCTCATCGCCGCCGAGATCATCGAGGACCTGGAAGCCGCGCTAGCCCAGTTCGCGGAGATCGCCCTGTCTCTCGGCCACGGAGGCGAGGGCACAGAGTGAGGGTGTCATCCCTTCACGTGTCGAACTTGCTGTCGTTCGACCAATTCCATCTGGACTTCGACGACCGACTGACGGTCCTGGTGGGTCCGAACGGAGCAGGCAAGACCAACATCGTCCGCGTCCTCGACCTGGTCACCAAGCTCGTCGACTGGGCCGACGAGCGCAGCCGGTCAGGCGCTGCACCTCCGACCCCAGCGGACGCGATGCTCTCGTCGTACGTGCAGGCCATGCACGACGGCTCTGCCCCGGGCACCCCCATGGAGATCCGCCTCGGGGTGCAGTTCACGACCCCTCCCGAGCGCACGCGGGTCGTAGCGTTCGTTCGAGCTGCACTCCTGGCGACCCTCTCTGACGAGTCTCAGGCCGGAGACGAGGATCGGAAGGCGCAGCTCGCAGCGTGGGTCAGTCAGGAGGTAGACGAGGGAACCCTCTTCCCTTTGTTTGGCGGCACGTTGGCGTTCCGACATCCCGGCTACGACGATGCCCTCTGGGAAGCGCGGTACGAGTTCGAGGTAGACGGGTCGCTCTACGACTGGGTCCTCTTCACGCCGAGCTACTGGGCCAGCATCGTTGCTCATGGCGCCGCCGTTGGCCCGACGACCTCCGAGACGAAACTCTCCGAGGCACTGTTCGGCCTGAGCGGCAATCCCAGCCCGCCGCCACCGCTGCCCGATCCCCTCCCACACTTCGTGCTCAGCGCGCTCTGTCCGCCAGCCGACAAGAGACTGACCAACCTGGTTGTCCGACTCGGCACCGGCGCGGTCAACGACCAACACGAGCCGTTCCGTGCTGCCGCCAACCTGCTCGGCTTCCGGGTGTTCGTGCCGGGTGGCCAACAGGCATTCGGGCTTGCACGCGCGTTGCGCCTCAACCTCACGGAGAGCCTGGTCGTCCTGGGTGAGCAGTTTCGTGGCCTCGGCGTCGGTGGCACGATCCCCTGGCGTGCCGGGATCTACCCGTGGGAACTCCTCGCAGGCCCGGTACCACCGCGAGACCCTGGTTTCCTGCCGCTGCGCCTGTTCGAGCTCAAGAACGGCGCCACGTTGCAGCAGCGCCAAGCGTTCGATGCGATCCGTGAACAGTTCAAAAAAGTGGCGCCGGGCCGTGCCTTTGACGTCACCTTCGCTGCAGCGCGGACGCCGGTTGCCGCCACCGCACCGATAGGGGCAGGCCAGGTTGCGGTCACCAGTGGAGGCAACGAAGGGGGAGACGGGAGCCAGCCCGGCACCATCATCACGATCATCGGTTGGAACACGACCGACGACCGGGTTCCGCCTCGGCGGGAGCGTCCCATCCAGCTGTTCGGTGCTGGGACGTGGGAGGCACTCGTCCTCGCCGAAGCGCTCGTGAGCTCGCCCGATCGGCTCACCGTGCTCGACGAACCCGGCGTGTCGCTGCACCCCACTTGGCAGACCGCCTTGCGTCAAGCCCTGCGAACAGTGCCGGGGCAAGTCCTGCTCGTCACCCACTCTCCCCATCTCGTACCGATGGAGGAAGCTGGCGACCTGACGCGTCTGCTTCGGATCAGTAATGACGACGGAAGCTCCTGTCCCCGCCGCCTGGGTCGAGCGCCTGACGCAGCGGACGTGGCCAAGATCACGCAGGAGTTCGCACTCTCGGCCGACGCCCGGGCCCTGCTCTTCTCCCGCGGCGCGGTCATCGTCTCCGGCCCAACCGAGCAAGGGGCGCTTCCGATCTGGTGCGCCAAGAGCATGGCGGCCGAAGAACTAGGCGCACCGGCAGCGAGGGATATCGGCTTCTACAGCGCACCCGGAGACAGTGGGTTCCGCACCATCCTCTCTGTCCTGCACGGGTTCGGCATCCCGTGGGTCGTCGTCTGCGACGGCAAGTCGTTCGACGTCGAGACCAACTGGAGTAGCCACATCTTCCGCCAGATCGAGCAAGCCGGGATCGACTTCCCCGAGTTGAAGCAGTTCACCGATCGCGCGGGTGGCGGTGGGAAGGACACGCGCCGCATGACCCAGGCACTCTGGGACGAGCAGGTGGACCTTGGTGCTCGCCACGGCGTGCTCACGTTGGCGACGAGCTGGACCGGCAGCGGAGAGGCCGTCGAAGGCTTCATCGAAGGCGCCGCTCCCGGGAAACTGGCGGAGGCCAAGGCTGAGGTTGGCGACAGCAAGATCCGCAAGGGCAGGTGGGTCGCGCAGCAGACCGACTGTCCGCTAGAGGTCGGCGACCTCTACCGCCAGATCGTCGCCGCCCTCGACCGGGGGCTCATTGACGCCCTCGCCTCGGGATCGAGCCCGTCACAGCCCGACGGTACGGTCGCAGGATGACCGCCCCGGTACGCGCCGCCGTGAGGCCTCGCCTGCTCGTATGGGCACGCGAGCGAGCTGGACTGGGCGTCGACGACCTGACCCACAAGTTCCCCAAGCTCACCGAGTGGGAGAGCGGAGAGCGGACTCCGACGCTCAAGCAGCTCGAAGACTTCGCCCGGGCGACGCACACGCCGATCGGCTTCCTGTTCCTTGCCGAGCCCCCCGAGGAGCAGGTCCCGATCCCCGACTACCGGACGATGGACGACGCCGGCGTGTCCCGCCCCAGTCCCGACCTCCTCGACACGATCTTCCAGTGTCAGCAGCGACAGGAGTGGTACCGGGACTTCGCCCAGGTAACCAGGGAAGATCCGGTCGGCTTCGTCGGGTCGCTGACGACCTCGGTACCTGTCGTCGAGGCCGCCGAGCAGATCCGGGGGACCCTCAGGTTCGGTCCGAGCGAGCGCGGTCACACCTGGTCGGATGCCCTGCGAACCCTCGTCGACCATGCCGAGGAGCTGGGCGTGCTCGTGATGGTGAGCGGGGTCGTCGGCGCCAACACGCACCGAAAGCTCGACCCCGAGGAGTTCCGCGGCTTCGCCCTCGTAGACGGGCTCGCCCCGCTGGTGTTCGTGAACGGTGCCGACACCAAGGCGGCCCAGATCTTCACGCTTGCCCACGAGCTCGTCCACCTGTTCCTGGGCGACACCGCGCTCGACGACGCCGACCTCGGGGCGACGCCGACCAACCCGGTCGAGCGCTGGTGCAACCAGGTCGCCGCCGAAGTGCTCGTGCCCGTGGGGTCGCTGCGCGACGCACTATCCCCGGACATGGCGGTCACCGACGAGCTGGAGTCGCTGGCTCGCAGGTTCAAGGTGAGCACCCTCGTGGTCCTCCGCCGCGTCCACGACGCTGGCCGGCTGAGCTGGGACGAGTACCGGACTGCCTACCAGGAGGAACTGACCAGGGTCATGGCCATCCTCGGGGAGCGATCAGGGACCGGCGGCAACTTCTTCAACACCCAGCCAGCTCGGGTGTCCAAGCGCTTTGCCCGCGCGGTGATCGTCAGCACCCTCGAAGGCCAGACCCTGCACCGCGACGCCTTCCAGATGCTGGGGCTCAAGAAGCTGTCGACCTTCGAGGAGCTGGCCAGCCGGCTCGGAGCCGGCTGATGGCCTACCTGCTCGACACGAACGTCTTCATCGAAGCCAAGAACCGCCACTACGGCTTCGACTTCTGCCCCGCGTTCTGGGACTGGATCGATCACGCCCACAATGCGGGAACGGTCTTCAGCATCGACAAGGTCGCCATCGAGCTCGACGCCGTCGACGACGACCTGGCGACCTGGGCCAACGAGCGACCCGACGCCTTCTTCCTCGAAGCCGACGCCGCCGTGGTGCCGAGCTTGCAGGCCACCAGCACCTGGGCCAACGGCGCCGGGTACGAGCCCGCGGCAGTCGCGACCTTCCTGCAAGACGCGGATTACTACCTGGTTGCCCACGCCCATGCCCACCATCACGTGGTGGTCACCCACGAGGTCGTCGCCCACTCCACGAAGAAGATCAAGATCCCCAATGCCTGCATCGGCGTCGGCGTCCGCTACGTCACGCCCTTCGAGATGCTCCGTGCCGAACGGGCCCGCTTCGTCATCGTCACCTGAACCGGCCTCGCCCGCACCCGCAACCGCCGTCACTTCGACGATCCTCTCCAACCGCCTCACCCGAGCCGGGCCTTGTCGAGGACGGCGATGAACGTCGGCCGCCGCCGGTGCGTCTCCCGCAACGCCGCCAGGTGCGCGGCGAACTCACCCTGGCGATCCGCCGCTCGGGCTGCCTGCGCCGCCTTCTTCAGGATCGCCACCGCTCGCACGTAGGCCGCCTTTCCGGTCGTCTCGAGCTGGAGGTCGGCGAGGCGCAGGTACACGTCGAGCGCATCGCCCGGCTCAGACGCTTCACGGGCCTCGGCCAGGCGCACCCACCGCTGCGGCCCCGGATCCCAGTCGGCATGGGCTCCGGGCACCTGCCAGGCAGCCTCAGGCTCTCCGTCGGCAAGCAGTACGTCGACCAGGCCCCCCGGGTCGCGCTCCGCCAGCACCGCCCGGGCCGCTGGGCGCTCCGCCGGCCACACCCCACCGGCCTCGGCCGCGGCGCGCAGGAGGCCGTACGTCGTCGACGAGGGCATCCGCTGGTGCTGCTCGCGGCGCAGCCGGAGCACCTCCTGGTCCTCTTGCCGGCGGGCGTGGACCCCGGCGGCCAGGTCGTAGAGCTGGGCGACCTGCCAGCCGCTCGTCTCGGCGATCCCCCGGGTAGCCCAGGACAAGACGTCGTCGTCGCGGCCCAGCTCTACCATGGCCTCGGCGACCCTGATGAACTGGTACGGCCGGCTCAGGTCACCGCCCAGCAGCCCGACAAGGGCCTCCGCGTCGGCGTCGAGCACGGCCAGGCGCTCCTGGGCGTAGGTGGCAGCGAACGAGTCGCCACCACCAGCTTCGACCCGCTGCTTCACCTCGCGGCGGTACGCCGCGAGCCCGAGATCGCCCAGGGCGTCGGCGTAGCGGACCGGGTCCACCTCGAAGAAGTCCTGGTCGTCGAAGCGGAACCGGACCATCCAGCGGGCCAGCTTGATCGGATCCGCATTCCCGGCGTCGCACGCCCGGGCGTGCAGGTCGAGCAGCTCACGCGCCAAGTCGCCGATCAGCCCGTCGGAGTCGTCCGCCTTGAGGATCACCTTCACGACGTGCCCGACCGCCCGCTCGATCAGCGCGACCAGCTCGGCCGTGGGCGACGAGACGACCGCCTCGCCGATTGCCTCGACAACGGGCCTCGCCTGCATCGCCCAGCCGCCGCTCTCCCGGTAGCCGAGGTACCGGGTCGTCCGCAGCCCGCGGTCGATCTCCGCTTTCAACCGGGAGAGATCCCCCGATCCCCGGGTCGCCGCCAGGCGGACCGCCCGACCGACGTCCTCGTGGCGTTCGGCGGCCTTGCCGACGATCACGCGCAGGTCCTCGGGGTCGAGCTTCTCGATCAGCACGTCGAGCCCCTCAGGCCCCGAGCGTGGCGCACGTGGACTCATGGCGAAGTCTCGCTGCTCATCGCCCGCGACGGTAACGCCCGGACACCATCATGTTCAGGTTCGGCCGACCTTGAGGCCGTCCCGCCGGTGCTGGAGCCACAGTTGCGGGTGCCGTGCCGAGCCCGCGATCACCTCCAGCCAGCGTGGGTAGTTCAAGACGATGAGCTCGAGCTGCTCGCGGAGGCCTGACGGTTGGCGGGTGCAGAGGATCACGTCCACTCCCCGGCCGAGGTACGCACGGACGCGAAGCTCCCGGCTCCGGAAGTCCTGGTCGGACGTGACGAGGATCCAATCCTCCTCTGCGCACCAGTCGGCGATCTCCGCGTCGCTCGCCTTGTGCCGAAGCCCCTGGACTTCGGATGCGGCTCGCCGAGCTCGGCGATTCGCTGGACCTGCTGCACGGTGTACTCGAAGCGAGGAAGCAGCTCCCCCAGCCAATGACTGAAGTTCTCGTCCAACAGGAATCGAGGCTCAGCTGGCAAGGAGGTCCTGGACCCCGCGCACGTCCTCCACGTCGATCGCGTGCCAGTCGGCGATCTGCTCGACGCTGTGGGACACCAGCTCCCTCGCGATGACGGCGATAGGGAGGCGCGTGCCCTTCACGACGGGCTCGCCGAACTGGATGTTCGGATCGATCTCGATACGGTCGGTCAGCTCCCAGGCAACCGCCTCGTTCTCGGCCCCGAAGCGGATCTCCTCGGCGAACGTCTCGATGACAGGCAGCCACACGTAGTGGCCGGCACCTCTGCCGACCAGCTCGATGACCTGCGGCTCTGCGCCGTCCGTCGCCAAGTCGGCCCAGATCGCGGCGCCGTCGGTGAAGAACAGCCGCTGCGCGAAAGGACGGGCCACCCCCGGCAGTGATTGGGCCAGTGCGGCTTCCAGCTTGCGGAGCTTCTGGAGGCTCACCCCTGACCGGCGGAAGCGCCGGACGACCTCCAAGCTGACGAAGTCGTGGAACGAGAGCAGGCGCGGCTCGTCGGGGCCAATGCCGACGCTCGGCGGAGTCAGCCCGGCAACCCAGCGACGAAGGGTGCCCGCCCGCATGTCCGCGGCCCGCAGGCCGAGGATCCGGGCAGCCTCAGGGAAGCTGTAGATCCCGGTCCCGAACGCGGGCGCAGTGAGGGTCGAGGTGGGCACGGGGAAATCGTATCGGTCGGGTCCGACAGTCCGGAGTTCATTCGAGGACCAGTCGCCGGCTCAGCCGCACCACCCGTCGGAGGACTGGCCCGGCTCCTGCCAGGGGCGCCACGAGGTCTTCACGTCTCCGTGAGGATCCGTTCACGGTTCGGGCTCCTGCCATCGTGCCACGACGGTCTGACGCGCTGGGCAGTCGACGGATGACGCCGTGGAGAGAGTCCGCTACGTGGTGGGAACTCGAGCGGTGACGCTCGGTGTGCTCAGTCGCCGTCCGGAGCGTCCCTGGGTCCGCCTGGGGCGTTGCTGGCGCCGTCCCCGGCACCTGCTGCGCCTGCCGGCACTTCGGGCGGGAGGTGCCGCAGGCGGTGG
>JAKARG010000118.1 GCA_021819345.1 Actinomycetes bacterium
AAGGCGGAGGCGAGAGGACCGGCGGGCACCACCCGGCTGTCCAGGGCGCCGGACGCCGAGACCAGGGCGCGACCTGCGTCGACAGCGGCGGCCGGAGTCTCACCGCCCACCTCGGCCATCAGCCAGGCCCCTCCTGTCGGGAGCTCGGAGAGCCCGCGCCGGGCCCCGGCCGGCCCGGTGCGCCGGCTCCGCACCAGCTCCACCAGGCGGGCGTCGATCCCTTCCAGCGCGAGCGGCGCGAGCGGGACCAGCGCAGGCACGGCCTCGGCCGCAGCTCCGATGTCGGGATAGCCGAGCACCACGAGCGCGCTGGCCGCCGGCAGCGGCACGAGGCCGACCTCGGCCCCGAGCACCAGCCCGCAGGTGCCCTCGGTCCCGACCAGGGCTCTGGCCAGGCCGCCGCGGGGGATCGCAGGGAGGGTGCTCCCGGAGGCGGCCGGTGGGTGGTCTGGGTCACCGGCGGCGGGGCCCGCCGGGGCTCGGCCGGTCCGCTCGGGGAGAGCTGCTCGCTGGAGAGCGGCGTCGGCCAGCAGGTGCTGGAGCGAGTAGCCGGAGACCTGCCGCCCGAAGCGCCCGAGCTCCCCGGCGATCGGCGCCACCTCGGAGCCGACCAGCTCGGCGAGCCCCACCGGCTCGTCGCCCCCCGGGCCGACGCGCAGGTGGCGCCCGCGCCCGTCGAGCAGCTCGAGGGAGACGACGTTGGCGGCGGTGGTCCCGTAGGCCATGGCGTGCGCGCCGCAGGCGTTGTTGCCGATCATCCCCCCGAGGGTGCAGCGGCTGTGGGAGGACGGGTCCGGTCCGAAGCGCAGCCCGTGGGCCCGGGCGGCCAGCTGGAGGTCGTCGAGGACCGTGCCCGGCTGGACCAGGGCGGTGCGGGTGGCCGGGTCCACCCCGAGGACCCTGCCGAGGTGGCGGGAGAAGTCGATGACCACCCCGGGTCCGACGGAGTTGCCGGCGCACGACGTCCCCCCGCCACGGGCGGTGAGGGCTACGCCCTCGGCGGCACAGACCTCGAGCACCTCGGCGACTTCGGCGGTCTCACGGGGGAACACCACCGCAGCGGGCACGACCCGGTAGTTGGAGGCGTCGGAGCTGTACTCGGCCCGCCGTCTGGGGGAGTCGTCGACCGTGCAGGAGACGACCTCTCGGAGCTTGTCGGCGAAGGACCGCTCGGCTCGCATGGTGAGCAGTCCACCAGACCGGAGGCCAGCAGGCGAAGCCGGACCGGGCGCGCGAGCAGCGGACGGCTCCCGGCGGCTGGCGGGAACAGCCGCCGGGGGCAGCGGCCCGCTGCTGCGAGCGGGCGTTGCGGTGCCTGCCCAGGAGTCCTGCGGGCTCAGGACCGGGCGCGCAGGATGTCGAGGACCAGTGGCTCGAAGTGCTCGAGTGGCTCGCTGCGGTAGTCGGGGTCGAAGGAGACCTGGTCGTAGCGGGCGCAGAACTCCTCGGTCTGCTCGAAGTACGGCGAGCCCCGGAAGCGCTCCCGCGCGTTGCGGTTGCCGCCCAGGTGGTGCCAGAAGTAGTACCCCTGGAAGAACCCGTGGTGCGCCATCATCCAGTGGTTGGCCTCCGACACGAACGGCTTGGCGATCGCGGCTCCGATCGCCTCGTGGTTGTAGGGCGACAGCGCGTCGCCGATGTCGTGCAGGAGCGCGCAGAGGACGTACTCGTCGTCGCGCCCGTCGCGCTCGGCGCGGGTGGCGGTCTGGAGCGAGTGCTCGAGGCGGTTGACCGGGAAGCCTCCGTCGTCGTTGCGGAGGCAGCCCAGCTGTGCGAGCACTCGCTCGGGCACGAGAGCCTGGGCGTCGGGCAGGCGAGAGCTGATGAGCGCCCAGTCCTCGGCGGTCGACTCCTCGAAGCTGCGGAATGCGGCACGACGGGCTTCTCGGGTGGTCATGCGCCAAAGGTAGTGGCCGGTGCTTGCTTCGAGCGCCGGGGTGGGCAACAATGGCGCTGGGGACCGGGAGACCGGTGGGCTCTGGTTGTCCCGCGGCGCTTTGCCGTGGCGACTCGACTCATTGAGGTGCTCCGATGGTCACCGAGCTCATGCCCCGCTTCACCGTGACGTTGCGCGGTTACGACAAGGACGAGGTCGACGAGTACCTGGAGTCGCTCGCCACCCACGCCACCGATGCCGATGGTGAGCTGCTCGCCCATCGGCAGCGCCAGCGCGAGCTGGAGTCAGAGGTCCAACGCCTCGGTGGGAGGGTCCGGGAGCTGGAGCAGGCGATCCGGACCGAGAGCCCCCACACGGTGCGAGCGATCGGCGAGCGGATCACCCTGATCCTGAGCGAGGCGGAAGCGGGCGCGTCCGAGACGCTCGCCCATGCCCACAGCCGAGCCGAGCAGCTCGTCGCCGAGGCTCGCAACGAGGCCGAGGACCTCCGCCAGCAGGCGACCACCGAGCTGGCCGAGGCCCGCCAGACCCGTGAGGAGGCCGAGCGGGCCGCCGAGGAGCAGCTCCAGCGGGCGGAGGCGGAGGCCAAGGCCAGGGCCTCGGCGATCCTGAACGAGGCCGAGGCCAGAGCCCGCCGCCGTCAGGCGCAGATCGAGGGCTGGGCCCAGGAGGTCATCGCCGCCACCCAGGCCGACCAGGCGCAGATGGCCGAGGAGTTCGCCCTCCTGCGCCGCCGCCACGAGTCGGAGCTGGTCGAGCTCACCACCCGAAGGGACGACGTCGTCGCGAGCCTTCGATCCCTGCAGCAGTCGATCGCCCGGGCGGTGGACCGGATCCCATGGCAGCCCTCCGGCGACACCGGCGGGGTCGAGGCTCCCGGGACCCACCCCGAGCGTGCCGGGGAGGAGGCTGCCGCTCCCTCTGGCCCATTCGACGTCGAGGAGGTAGGGGGCGATCCCGACCTCGACGGCTCCGACCTCGACGGCCTCGTCCACGACGACCAGGGGTGCTACCGGGCAGGCTGAGACGCCGGGATCAGGGCCCCGGCAGGTCGACGCCGGCCGAGTGGGGAAGGGATAGCTTCGGGCGGTGGACGAGACTCCCGTAGCGGTCGTCACCGGAGCTTCCTCTGGGATCGGAGCGGCCAGCGCACGATCCCTCGCGGCGAGCGGTTGGCGAGTGGTGCTCGGCGCCCGGCGCCTGGATCGGCTGCAGGCCCTGGCAACCGAGCTCGGCTCGGAAGTCGCGACGGCCCTGCCCCTCGACGTGACCGAGCCGACCTCGGTGGAGGCATTTTCCCGAGAGGTCCCCGAGTGCCGTCTCGTCGTGCACGCTGCGGGCGGCGCCCTCGGCCTCGATCCCGTCGCCGACGCCGACGAGTCGCGCTGGCGGACGATGTACGAGACCAACGTGCTCGGCGTCCTCCGGGTCACCCGGGCGTTCCTCCCCGCCCTGCTCGCCTCGGGCGACGGCCAGGTGGTGCTGATCGGCTCGGTCGCCTCTTTCGAGCCATACGCCGGCGGAGCCGGTTACAACGCCGCCAAGGCCGCCGCCTCGTCGCTCGCCGACGTCCTGCGCATCGAGCACGTCGGACGGCCGCTGCGGGTGAGCGAGATCGACCCGGGAATGGTCGAGACCGAGTTCTCGCTGGTTCGCTTCGACGGCGACGCGGAGCGGGCGGCGGCCACCTACCGGGGGATGACCCCGCTCACGGCGAGCGACGTGGCGGAGGTGGTCGCCTTCGTGGCCAGCCGCCCCGCGCACGTCGACCTCGACCGGATCGTGATGCGCCCCCGTGACCAGGCGCGGGTCTGGCTCGTCGACCGCTCGAAACAAGCCTGAGCCTGGCCGAGGCCGATGGTCCCGGCGCCCGGCCGGAAGGCCCGGCCGGAAGGCCTGGCCGGGCGACAGGCCGCCGGCCTCCTCATCGGCTCGGGCTCACAGCTGGGAGCGCCATGCCTGCGCCCGGCGCAGCCTGCGCTCGAGCTGCTCGACGCTCGCCTCGGTGATGCGGCGCACCCCGGCCAGGCGGTTGAGCTCGGCGTTGACCCGGGCGTGCGGCCAGCCGGTGCGCCGGGCGATGTCGGCGGCGGCGGCGGCGTTGGCGTCGCGCAGGCTCGCCTTGTGCTCCCGGCGGGTGAGCGGGGCCGTGGCCGTGGGAGGGGCGAGCCGCTCGGGACCGAGGCCCTGGGCCACTCCCCCTTCGGGGACCATTCCGTCGGGCCGCCCTTCGGGGACCATTCCGTCGGGGAGCGCCGGGACCGGGCCGGGGCCTCCGCTCCCCGCCAGGCTCGGCAGGGTGAGGACCAGACCCTCGTCGTCGCCGCGGTCGTCGCCTGGCGACGTCCCGTCCCCCGGCACCGGCTCCTCGCTGCCGGGCTCGGGGCCCGGGGGATCCTCGATGCCGGTCGCCACCGCCGAGATCACCGCGAACAACGAGAGCTGCTCGCCTCCACGTACCGGCTCGGCCCGCACGGCGTCGAGCGCGGCGGGGTCGGGCTCGGGTCGCTCCCCGGTGTCCCGGCGCAGGCTGTGGCGGCGGACCTCGGCGATCCGGTGCGCCCATCCGCGCAGCCGGGCGTCGTCGGGGATGAAGAGGTAGGAGCGCTGTGCCGGTACGCCCGGTGTCCAGCGCACCAGGCGGCCGACGGCCTGGCGGAAGAACAGCTCGGTGGTCGTCGTCGTGGCGTAGACGCCCACCCGGAGCCGGGGGATGTCGACGCCCTCGGAGACCATCCGCACTGCGACGAGCCAGGGGGTGTCGGAAGTGGCGAAGGCTGCGATCCGCTCGGATGCACCCGAGTCGTCGGAGATCGCGACGACCGCCCGGGAGCCGTGCCGCCAGGAGAGCGCGTCGGCGATCGCGCGGGCGTGGTCCTGGTCCGTGGCGATCACGAGACCGCCGGCATCGGGATGGGTCCGGCGGACCTCGCCGAGACGCTCCTGCGCCGCAGCGAGCACCGCCGCGAGCCAGTCCCCTTCCAGCGACAGGGCGGTCCGCAGGCGCTGGTTGGCCCGGACCGTACTGAGCGGGTCGTCGAAGCCGGCCGACCAGCTGGAGCCGTCGGGAGCGCTCCACTCCATGTGGCCGTTGGTACGGGGAAAATAGACCGGGCGCACCACCCGGCCGTCGCGCAACGCATCCCCGTACGCATACTCGAAGTCGGGCCGCGCCTCGTCCAGCTCGTAGCGGAGGAACGGGATGCTGCGGGTGTCGGAACGAAACGGCGTGCCCGACAGCGACAGCCGGCAGGAAGCGCCGGCGAAGGCCGTGCGCACCGCCTCACCCCAGGCCCGTTCGTCGCCTGCGTGGTGGATCTCGTCGAAGACGACCATCGCCCCCCGGGCGGCAGAGGCGAGCTGGGGGGCGGTGAGCGCCACCTGCTGGTAGGTGGTGACGATGCCGTGCATGTCCGCCGCCAGCGGCTCGCCGGCGGACCACTGGTCGTCGAGGTGGACCCCGAAGCGGGTCGCGGCACGAGCCCATTGGCGCTTCAGGTGGGCAGTCGGGGCCACCACCACGAGGCGCCGGGGGCCGCCGGGGGAGGCCAGGCGACCGACGGCTGCGGTGAGGGCGAAGGTGGTCTTGCCGGCGCCGGGCGTGGCGACCGCCAGGAAGTCGGGGTGGGGGTGAGCGGCAAAGCGCTCCAGGGCGGTCTTCTGCCAGGGTCGGAGGCGGACGGATCGGGTCACGTAGACAAGAGCACGGGGGCATGCACGGGGCCCTCGATGATGCCACGCCCCGGGGTCCCCACCTGCGTCCCACCCTTGCGTCAGACTCTGGCGTCAGACCCGGCGTCCGGCGGCGAGGAGGAGCTCCGATGGGCCGGAACAACCAGAAGCGACGGGCGGCCAAGAAGCGGCGTGAAGATCGCTCGGGCGGTGGCTCGAGCCGGCACGGCGAGGGCCGCTGGTGGGGCGCCGGACCGTCGCTGCGCCCTGCGGTCGAAGCGGGCCTCCTCGCCGGCGCCCAGGTTGCCTCGGACCGAGACGAGCGCGAGGTGGGCAGGATCGCCGCCGACCTCGCCGGGCTCCCTGGCGCCGGCGGGTTGGTGACGCCGGTCGCAGGGGAGCTGCTCGCCCGGGTCCTCGCGTCGCTCTGGGAGGGAGGGTGGCAGCCCGCCGAGGTCGTCCGCCAGGTCCGGCGCCGCCGGCGAGAGGCTCATACCGGCCTTGTCGTGTCGGCCATGTCGGCCGCCACCTGCTGGGAGGCGGCCCGCGGGGCGCCGATGCCCCCGGTCTGGTCGGAGCAGCTCGACGCCCTCGGCGTGCCCGCCGAGCGCTCCCGAGGAGCCGACTGGCTCGCTCCGCTGCTGAGCAGGGCCGGCGGGACGCTCGAGGACGCCCTACGCCTGGTGATCGAGACCCTCGGCGAGATCGTCACCCTGGGGGTCGTCGAGGCGCTGGTGCCCCGGCCTGCGGAGTGGAGGGACGCTGCGCTGCTCGGCGCCACCGGGCACGCCGACGACCCGGTGCTGGCCAAGGTCCGGGCCCTGCTCGCCAAGGCCGAGTCGACCCAGTTCGCCGCCGAGGCGGAAGCGCTCGCCGCCAAGGCCCAGGAGCTGATGGCCCGCCACTCGATCGAGGACGCCGTGGCCCGCAGCCGGGCACCTCGGGGCGAACGGCCCGTGATCCGCCGGATCGCGGTCGACGACCCCTACGCCGAGGCGAAGTCCACGCTCCTCGGGGTGGTCGCCAGGGCCAACGACTCCCGCTGCGTCTGGTACGACCGCTACGCGATGATGGCTGCCGTCGGCTTCGCCAAGGACCTCGACGCCATCGAGGTGCTCTTCACCTCGCTGCTAGTCCAGGCGAGCCGGGCGATGCTCGCCAAGGGCTCGGTCACCGACGGCCACGGTCGGTCGCGGACCCGGTCGTTCCGCCAGTCGTTCCTCGTGGCCTACGCCAACCGGATCGGCCAGCGCCTGGAGATGGCCGCCTGGCAGGCGCGCCAGCAGGCCTCGGAGGACCTCCACCTCGACCTCACCCCGTTGCTCGCTTCGCGCGACGCGGAGGTGGAAGAGGCCATGCAGAGCGCCTTCCCCAAACTCCGCTACGGGCACGGCCCGTCGGCCACCAACGAGGCCGGGTGGCAGGCGGGACGGATAGCCGCAGAGCTTGCGACCCTCGGCCCCGAGCAGGCGATGGTCGCAGCCGGCTAGTCGTCCGCGTTCGCTCCTCGGTTACCGGTCCGGCGCGGAGAGGGGGGGATTTGAACCCCCGGACCCGGTCTCCCAGGTCAACTCATTAGCAGTGAGTCCGATTCGGCCGCTCTCGCACCTCTCCCTGCGCTCCAGGGTAGTCGATGCCCAGACCCGGGTCGATCGCAGGCTCCGGTCTCCCGGACGGGCTACCGCCCGCAGAGGCCGGTCTCGACGGTCGGGGGTGACCCGTCGTCGCAGCAGGCCGCTCTCCACGAGCACTTTCGGCGTCGGGGCTCGTGAGAGCCACGACGCCAGCGTCTTCTATGCCCACTTCAGTCCGACGTCCGTACCCGACGACGAAGAGCTGGCCACGCCGTTCGAACTGGGGAGCCGCTGGTCCGTGGTGAAGGACGGGACATGCCGAGCTTCCCGACAACTCGGTCGCATCGGTGCTGACGTCACCCCGAACCTTGCGGGCAAGGCCTCCGAGGAGGCGCATGGAGAGGGCGTCATCGGCCGACGGAGCCTCTGCGTCGTGCGCATGGGGCTCGTACCGATCCGCCGACCAAACCCGGTGCTGGGTGACATCACCGAGCGGGTACCTAGGCCTCGACCCTCCGACAGATCGGGGAGCACAGCACTCGCAGCCGAGCACACCGGTCGGCGCCATGCCGGCTACCACACCGGTTCCGACTACGTCGAGATCGCTGCGAAGGGCGTCGAGCAGGAGCCGGGGCTCGGGGCTCGGCACTCGACGTGACCGACGGGCGGCCCGCTAGCAGTGCCCGGAACCTCGGGCACTGCGACCTTCCAGTCCCGCTCCATCGAGGAGGGCAGGGTTGCTCTAGCGCTCGCAGTGGACATCCTCCTGGGGGCAGGTTCGACCGACCTCCAGCGGGACCGAGCCGGCGTGCTCAGGACGTGCGACATCGCACAGGGGGTGGGGGTTGACGAAGCGGACAAGCTCTGCTACGTTATTTGGCAACATCTTTTACTATACGGGGGAGCCGGATGTCCTACAAGTTCTCACGCCGGCAGGTGCTGAAGCTCGGAGCAGCCGCCCCAGCGGCAATCGCCCTGTCGAAGTTCTCGATTCCGGCGGCTTCGGCTGCCACTACCCCAGCAACTGGCCCGGGCGGTGTTCCGCCGCACGGCGTTCCCTTCCGAAAGAAGGGTCTCGGTTATGCGGGTCCCCCGAAGACCCTGACAACGCCCCAAGAGATCTCGAACTACCTGAGCGAAGGGATCTCTCGTGTCGAGTCGCTCAACCCGGTCTGGTACTACACCTGGGGTCCCACTCCCCTCACTGGACTATCCCAAGACCCCGACTTCGTTCCCATGGTCTGGGGTGGCAAGTACCCAGACGAAGTACCGAACCAGATTGCCGAAGTCCAGGCATACGCAAACGGTGAGACGTTGCCCGTGATCCTCGGCTTCAACGAACCCGACAACGTCGCTCAGTCGGACATGACCGTACAGCAGGCACTTTCGCTGTGGCCTGAGGTCGCTGCGCTAGCACTCGAGGCCGTTTCACCCGCCCCGGTGCACCCGTTCGGCGAGTGGTTTCCGGACTTCTTCGCACAGGCGAACCCCAAGCGCAACGACGTCG
>JAKARG010000119.1 GCA_021819345.1 Actinomycetes bacterium
TAGCGGCGAGGACGATGCACCCGGACCCCTCCCGAGACGAGCTCGTCGACGCCCCGCTCGAGGAGCTGCTCGCCGCCGCCCGGGCGGTGCGCGACGCCGCCTTCGGCAACCGCGCCACCTTTTCGCCCAAGGTCTTCGTGCCGCTCACCGAGCTGTGCCGGGACCGCTGCGGGTACTGCACCTTCGCCAAGGCGCCGGCCCGGGTCCGCGCCGCCTACCTGGAGCTCGACGAGGTGCTCGCCATCGCCCGGCGGGGAGCGGCCGCCGGCTGCCACGAGGTGCTCTTCACCCTCGGCGAGCGCCCGGAGCTGCGCTACCCGTCCGCGGCCGACTGGTTGGCCGCTCGGGGTTACGCCTCGACGGTCGAGTACCTGGTCGCCGCCGCCCGGGCGGTACGCGACGAGACCGGCCTGCTGGCGCATTCCAACGCCGGCGCCCTGAGCGCCGAGGAGCTCGCCGCCCTGCGCCCGGTGACCGCATCGCAGGGGATGATGCTCGAGACCCTCGCCGAGCTCGCCTGCCACCGGGGATCGCCGGACAAGACCCGCTCTCGCCGGCTCGCCACCCTGGAGGCGGCCGGGGAGCTGTCCATCCCGTTCACCACCGGGATCCTCGTGGGCATCGGCGAGAGCTTCTCGGAGCGGATCGACGCCCTGGAGGCGATCGCGGCGTCGCACCGCCGCCACGGGCACGTGCAGGAGGTCATCGTCCAGAACTTCCTGCCCAAGCCGGGCACTGCGATGCACGCCGCGGCTCCGCCGGACCCAGAGGACTACCTGCGTAGCATCGCCGCCGCCAGGCTGGTGCTGCCGCCCTCGATCCACCTCCAGGCCCCGCCGAACCTCTCGGAGGACTTCGGCCGCCTCCAGGACGCCGGCATCGACGACTGGGGAGGCGTTTCCCCCCTGACTCCCGACCACGTCAACCCCGAGCGCCCGTGGCCGGCGATCGACGCCCTGGCGGCGGCGGCCGAGGCCCGGGGGCGCACGCTCGCCCCCCGGCTCACCATCTACCCCGAGCTCGCCGCGGACCCCGAGCGCTGGCTCGACCCGGCGATGCGCTTTGCCGTGCTCGACCACTCCGACGCCGAGGGGCTCGGTCGGGACCCCGAGGCCTGGTGCTCGGGGGGCGATGCCCCGCCACCGGTCCTCGTGGGATGGGCCGAAGGGGGGAAACGCCTCCCCTTCCCCGGCCCGGGCGCCTCGGCGGCGAGCAAGGTCGCCGAGGTCCTCGCCGGGGTAGCCGCCGGCCAGGAGGTCGGCGAGGACGAGCTCGTCACCTTGTTCTCCGCCCGGGGCCCCGAGGTGCGGGCGGTGGCCGAGGTCGCCGACGAGGTCCGCCGCCGGGAGGTCGGCGAGACCGTCACCTACGTGGTCAACCGCAACATCAACTACACCAACGTCTGCACCTTCAAGTGCCGCTTCTGCGCCTTCTCGAAAGGACCGCAGTCGCTCGACCTGCGGGGCAAGCCCTACCTGCTCGAGCTCGAGGAGATCAGCGCCCGGGTCGCCGAGGCGGTGGAGCGGGGGGCCACCGAGGTCTGCCTCCAGGGCGGCATCCATCCCCGCTTCGACGGGGAGTACTACCTGCGGGTGATCGAAGCGGTCCGAGCGGCCTCGCCGTCGATCCACATCCACGGCTTCACCGCCTTGGAGGTCACCGAGGGCGCCCGCCGGCTGGGCGAGCCGCTCGAGTCCTACCTGCGCCGGCTGATGGAGGCCGGGCTGAGGACCCTGCCCGGCACCGCCGCGGAGATCCTCGACGACGAGGTCCGCGCCGTGCTCTGCCCCGACAAGATCAGCACCGAGGAGTGGCTGGAGGCCCACCGCTGCGCCCACCGGGTGGGGCTGCGCTCGAACGTGACCATCATGTTCGGGGCCGTCGAGGCGCCCGTGCACTGGGCCCGCCACTTCCTGCGGACCCGGGCGCTGCAGCGGGAGACCGGGGGGTTCACCGAGCTGGTGCCGCTGCCCTTCGTGCACATGGCCACCCCGATCTACCTCCAGCGACGGGCTCGCCGGGGCCCGACGTTCCGGGAGGCCCTGCTCGTGCACGCCGTCGGGCGGATCGCCTACGCCGGCGCCATCCCCAACGTCCAGGCATCCTGGGTGAAGCTCGGCCCCGACGCGATCCCCCAGCTGCTCGCCTCGGGGTGCAACGACCTCGGCGGAACGCTCATGGACGAGAACATCTCGCGGGCCGCCGGCGCCACCCACGGCCAGCTCATGACCCCCGAGGACTTCCGCCGGGCCGTCGAGCCGCTCGGCCGGCCGCTCGAGCAGCGCACCACCCTCTACGGCCGGGTCGCGCAGCCGGCGTAGCGCCCGGGAGCCGCGCGCGGCTTCAGTGGCGGGTGATCCACCGACGCCGAGCGGCGAGGGCGCGCAAGCCGAGGCGGGCTCCCGGATCCAGCCGACCGGCACGCCTCATTGCGCAGGCGAGATGCCCCAGGTGAGCACGAGGCCACCCCACACGAGGCCGGCTCCGAAGGCGGCGAGCAGCACTCGGTCGCCGGCGTGGAGCCTTCCCTCCTCGACGACCACCCCGAGGGCGATCGGCAGGGAGGCCGAGGAGGTGTTGGCGAAACGGCCCACCACGTCGACCAACCTGCTGTCGGGAACGCCGAGGCGCTCTGCCACCGCCGCCAGGATGCGAGAGTTGGCCTGGTGGAACACGAACAGCTCCACCTCCGGCACCTCGAGGCCGGCCTCGGCGAGCAGCCGGAGGGCGCTGTCGGCCATGAGGGGGACAGCCCGCCGGTAGACGGCCCTGCCGTCCATCCGGATCCGCCGCTCCACCCGGTCGAGGCGGATCAGGTCCCGCCCGGACCCGTCGGCGCCGAGCAACGAGGGCCCGACCCTCCAAGCCCCCTCGGTCGCCACGAGCACGACCGCACCCGCACCGTCGCCGAAGAGCATCGCCGACTGCGGGTCGTCTGGGTCCAGGTACCGGGTCAAGATGTCGGCCCCGATCACGAGGACCTTGTGCGCCCTGCCGGACTCGATCATCGCGGTCCCCGTCACCATGCAGGCGAGGAAGCCCACGCACGCAGAGCTCACATCGATCGCCGCGGCCCGCGTCGCGCCGATGTCGGCAGCGACCAACGGCGCGCTGTGGGGGCTCATCTCGTCCGAGGTGGTCGTGCCGACGAGCACCGCATCGATCTCTCCCGGGTCGATCGAGGCGTCGGCAAGTGCGATCCGGGCGGCACCGGCGGCCAGGTCCTCGAGTCGCTCCTCGGCCCGCGCAACATGGCGCACCGCCGTCCCGGTGCGTCGCGCCAGCCAGCTCTCGTCGACCCCGAGACGCGCAGCGATCGCGTCGTTGCGGACCACGCCGGCGGGGACGCACGAACCGACCCCGGCGACCGCCGCCCCCACCCCGGGGACTCGACGCGCGTTGCGCTCACGCTCGGAGCCGATCACAGTCGATGTCATGCCCCGAGACTACGGAGCGGTTCCCCGACCCGGCCCGTCGCACACCTAGCCTGGGAGCGTGTGGGAGAACCCACGTGCCTGGTGGGTGACGAACCTCGGCGAGCCCGAGGCGGCCTTGCGCCTCGGCTCCGCCGTGGACGCGCCACCCGGAGCCCGCCAGGCTCGGGTGGAGGTCTGCGCCATCGGCCTCAACCATGCCGACCTGCTCGTGTGCTCCGGTAGGTACCAGGAACGGCCTCCCCTGCCCTTCGTGCCAGGGTTCGAGGCCTCAGGCAGGATCGTCGAGGTTGGCTCCGGCGCCGACCTCGAGCCCGGTCAGCGGGTGGTGGTCGTGCCAGAGCTCCCTGCCGGCGCCCTGGCCGAGACCCTGACCGTCGACTCGAGCCAGCTCTACCCCGTACCCGACGAGATGCCCTTCGAGGTCGCCGCCGTCCTGCACGTCGCCTACCAGACGGCTCACTTCGCGCTCCACCACCGAGGCGGCGTGCGACCCGGGGAGAGCGTGTTGATCTCGGGGGCAGCCGGCGGCGTGGGCGCCGCAGCCCTCCAGCTCGGACGCCTCGCCGGCGTGCGCTGCATTGCGCTCGCCACCGGCGCGACCAGGGCAGCCGCATGCCGGCAGCTCGGCGCCGACGAGGTGGTCGACCTGGCCGAGATCGGAGCGCCGCACGACGCGGATGACCCCTTGGTGGAGCGGATCCGGGAGCTCACCGGGGGCCGGGGGGCCGACGTGGTGATCGACATCGTCGGTGGATCCCTCGGAGAGCGGCTCCGGCGCTGCGTGGGCTTCGAGGGCCGAATGGTCGTGGTCGGCTTCAGCGGCGGCCGGATCGGCAGCTTCCCGGCCAACCACGTCCTGCTGCGCAACTACTCGGTGGTCGGCCTCTACCTGTCCCGCTATCGCAGGGAGAACCCCGACCTGCTCGCCTCGGTGCACTCCGAGCTGGTCGCGCAGTGGAGCCGAGGGGCGCTCGAGCCCCCTGTCCAGCGTGTCATGCGCTTCGAGGAGGCGCCGGCGAGCCTGGCGCTCCTGGCTCGCCGGGAGGTGGTCGGTCGGGTCGTCCTGCGTACCCGGAGCAATCGCGAGCCCTCTCGGTGCCCGAGCACCGAGAGGTGGACGTAGGAGGTCAGCCCGAGAGGCCGAGCTCCTTGGCCGCCCGCTCCGCCAGCACGAAGCGCTGGACCTTTCCCGAAGGGGTGAGGGGCAGGTCCTCGGCCGGGACCACGAGCACGTAGGCCGGCACCTTGAAGCGGGCCAGCTCGGCACGACAGTGCTCGACCAGTGCCACCGGGTCGATCGCCTGCCGCGCGCTCTCGGATGGGACCACCCAGGCAGCGCCGACCTCTCCCATGCGGGCGTCCGGCACCCCCACCACGTAGGCCTGGTCCACCTCGGGGCGCCGGCAGAGGCAGGACTCGACCTCCACCGGGGACACCAGCTCGCCCCCGCACTTGTAGAGCTCCTTGCTCCGACCGGTGAGCACCAAGGCGCCGTCCGCGCGCACCCGGCCGAGGTCGCCCGAGCGCAGCCAGCCACCTTCGAGCATCGCCTCGGCGGTGGCGGCCGGGTCGGCGAAGTACCCGGGAGTAACGATCGGGCCCCTGACCACCAGCTCGCCCTCCACGCCAGGGGGCAGCTCCTCCAGGGTGTCGGGATCGACGGTGCGGTACTCCGCCAGGCAGCCGCCGAGAGCCGGGTCGCCGGCGACCCCTCCGGGCTTGGGGCGCCCTACCGTCTCGACCAGGTCTTCGATCGGGCACCCCGGCTCGGTGAAGGTCGTCGCCGCCGACGTCTCGCTCATCCCGTAGGCGGTGATGCAGCTCTCCACACCGAGGGTCTCGTAGAGGTCGGTCCAGAGCCTGGCCGGCGCCGACTGCGCGGCCGACATCACCGAGTGCAAGCTCGACAGGTTGCGGGGCCTCCGGGCCGCCGCGGAGACCACGGCCAGGCTCATCGTCGGCACCAACAGCACCTCCCCCACGCTGTGGCGCTCGATCGCCTCGAGCGTGGCCTCGGGATCGAACGCCGCCTGCACGACCACGCTGCCCGCCACGAACATCGAAGCGAGGATGCCTTCGATGTAGGCAAAGACGTGGCTCGACGGAAGGGCGAAGAGGATCCGCCGGCCGTCCTCGAAGCCGCGGGAGTAGGCCGAGCCGTAGGCGCTGCGCAGCTCCATGTCGTGGGTCGAGACGACCCCCTTCGGCCGTCCCGTGGTGCCGGAGGTGAAGAAGATCGTCGCCACGTCGGCCGGACCGACCCGGGCGGAGCGCGACACGAGCTCGCGGTCGAGCTCCGGGCGGTCGTCGAGCTCCAAGTCGACCAGGGCCCTCACGCCAGGCCGAGCCGGCTCGGAGCCTGCCGTGGGCACGACCACCACCAGGCGCACCTCCCGCCCCCCGCCGTGCTGCGGCCCCCCTGGGTCGTCCCAGCCCGGGAGCGCCTGATCGAGGTTGGACAGGGCGTCCACATCCCGGAACGACTCCATCGTGACCACCGCAGCGGGGTGGCCCACCCCGAGCACCTGGCGAAGCTCGGTGCCCTTCAACCGATGGCCGATCGGCATCGCCACCCCCCCGGCCAGCGCGATGGCGAAGCGGACCGCCACGAAGTCGGCGCCGTTGGGGAGCACCATGGCGACGCGGTCCCCGGGAGCCACCCCCGATTCCACCAGGCCACGAGCGAGGCGGGTCGCCCGGTCTGCGATCGCGGAGTAGGTCCAGCTCGCCCCACCCACCTCCTCGTCCACGACGAACACCCGGTCCGGTTGCTCGTCGGCCACCGCCCGGAGCATCGCACCGAGGGTCCGCTCCCTCCATGGGCCGTGGCGGCGCTCCAGGCTCGCCCGACGCTCCGCCAGATGGCTCGACATCTCCATGCCAACCTCCCCAGGTCGAGACAGAGCCGATCGAACAGGAGACTCTAGCCATGCGGCGGGCCCCGCCGACCCTGCCGGCCCCGCATCGGCGCCACCCGCTCGATCCGCAGGGACCCGGGATGGGGGTGCCCGCTCCCAGCGACGAGCAAGCAGCGAAGGCGAAGCCCGCCTGGCTCCCGGGCCTACGGGCGAAGCTCGATCAGAGGTAGGTACCCGGGGCAGACGGCCTCTCGTCGCCCGGGGGGAGGCTGCGGCGGCGCATCTCCTCGAGCTGGGAGCGGGCCGCCATCTGCTGGGCGAAGAGGGTCGCCTGGATCCCGTGGAACAACCCTTCCAGCCAACCGACCAGCTGTGCCTGGGCGACGCGAAGCTCACCGTCGCTCGGCACCTCACCGGCGCCGAAGGGCGACGTCACGCGCTCGAGCTCCTTGCGCAGGTCCGGGGAGAGGCCGCTCGCCAACTCGGCGATCGAGGTGTCGTAGACCTCCCGCATCCGGTTCCGGCTCGCCTCGTCCAGGGGAGCCTGGCGCACCTCCTCGAGCAGTTGCTTGATCATCGAGCCGATCCGCATGACCTTGGCGGGCTGCTCGACGGTCTCGCCAGCCGGCGCCTCGCCGTCGCTCCCGGTGCCGGGCGCCTGCACGACCACCAGTTCGGAGAGGGGGTGTTGGGAGTCGGACGTAGACATGGGAACAGTCTGCCCGCTCGTTGCGTGCTCGAAGAGCCTGACGGCCCGCCCGTCTGGGAGCAGGTGCCGGCGGCGGCGCGCCCGCCCCCGGTTCGCTGCGACCGGTTGCCGCCGAGAGAGCCGACCTCGGCCCCGGGGGCCTTGCGCCGAGCAAGGGCACCAGCGCCTCGGTCTACGGGCCTGCGGGCCTGCGGGCCTGCGGGCCTGCGGCGAGCCAGGGCACCGGCACCTCGACCTACGGGCCTGCGCCGAGCAAGGGCACCAGCACCTCGGCCGCAGTGAGAGAGCCGTGGCGGCAGACGAGCTGGACCCCGTTGCGCTCGTCGGGGTCGAGGTAGCCGACCGGCTCCCACGGCACGAGCGCCACGTCGCCGAGGCGTGCGCGCGCCCTCGGACCGAGCGCCCCGCCGTACCAACCCTCGGCGTCGAGCTCGTCCACGGTCCGCACCCAGGCCTGCCCGCCGTAGCGCTCCACGAGGGCGTCACGGAGGTCACCCTGCGCGCCGGGGCGGGCGTGGAACCAGCGGAACCGGGCTTCACCGGAGAGCATCCGGGCTGCCGACAGCACGTCACGGTCGAGCGGCCGGGCTCGCGAGCCCACCTCGACCTGGCCGTGGTCGGCGGTCACTGCCAGGGCGGCGCCAGGAGGGAGCACCCCCAACAGCTCTGCCACCAGCCGGTCGGTCCAACGGAGCTCGGCTTCGTAGTGGGCCCCGAGGCCGGCAGCGTGGGCAACCTTGTCGACGGCGTCGTAGTAGGCGTACACGAAGGGCTCTCCGGCCGTGAGGGCTGCGCGCACCTCCACGGCCAGCCCTGAAGCACTGTGCCAGGAACGGTCGACCCCGCCACGGAGGTGGGACTCGCTGAACCCGCTGCCCCGGAAGGCCGAAGAGCTCACCACCGGGACCGCTCGACCGGCGAAGGGGACGGCCGCGTTGAGCCCGGCCGGCGGCACCCACCGACGTGCGTCACCGCTCGGGGTGGTCCACTTCAAGACGTTGAGGACCTCCTCTCCAGCCGGAACCTCGACGCGGACCCGGTAGCCCACGACACCGTGCAGGGCGGGTGGCACCCCCGAGGTGATCGAGGTGAGCGCAGTGGCGGTGGTGGTGGGAGCCACGGAGGTGATCGGCCCGCCGGCCATCGAAGCGAGGGTCGGAGCCAGCTCCCGGCGCCGGACCAGCTGCTCCCAGCCGAGCCCGTCGACGACCAGCAGCACGACCTGGCGGGCCTCGGCCACCGGCTGGGGCACCCACGCCGGGCGGGTGCCCGGCTCTCCGGTCAGCCCCGCCAGCAGCGACGAAAGGCACGCTCCCCCGTAGGCGGGAAGGGTCGGAACCGGCTCGGAGCCCACCCATCCGACCCTACCGGGCGCAAGTGCCGGCGGCTCCCGGGCGCAGGTGCCGGCAGTGCCGAGCGCCGCGGGGGTGAGCGGCGAACCGCGCGCCGCGGGGTGCGCGGTGAGGCTCGCTCCGCTCCGAGCAGCGCGGCTACCGGAGCCGCCCGGTGGAGCCGACCGGCGGAGCTGCCCGGTCCTAGCATGGGAGCGTGAAGGTGTCGACCCGTGGCGACTACGCCAG
>JAKARG010000120.1 GCA_021819345.1 Actinomycetes bacterium
CGAGCTCGACGCCCCACTGGTCGAAGCTGTCGATCCCCCAGATGACCCCCTGGGTGAGCACCCGGTGCTCGTAGGTGGCGACCAGCTCTCCGAGCACCCGCGGGTCGAGAGCCGGCGCGACGAGGGTGTTGGTCGGGTGGTTGCCGGCGAAGGTCCGGTGCGGCACCTGGGCCTCCGGCACTCCTTCGGCCACCACCTCCTCGCGTGTCCTGCCGAAGGCGAGTGCCTCGGTCTGGGCGAAGAAGTTGGCCATCAGCAGGTCGTGGTGGGCGCCGACGCGGTGGTGAGGGTGCATGAACCCGATGAAGTCGGCAGGGACCAGCCGGGTCCCCTGATGGAGCAGCTGGTAGTAGGCGTGCTGGCCGTTGGTGCCGGGCGTGCCCCAGACCACCGGCCCGGTCGGCAGGTCGACCGGGTCGCCGGCGAGGGTCACCGACTTGCCGTTGCTCTCCATCTCCAGTTGCTGGAGGTAGTCGGCGAAGCGCGAGAGGTAGTGATCGTAGGCAAGCACGGCCTGGGTGCCCGCGCCCCATAGGTCGTAGTACCACACGCCGATCAGCCCCATCAGCGCCGGCAGGTTGCGCTCCAGGGGGGCGTCGCGGAAGTGCTCGTCGATCGCCCGGAAGCCGGCCAGCATCTCCTTGAAGGCGTCGGCGCCGATGGCCAACATGAGCGACAGCCCGATGGCCGAGTCGTAGGAGTAGCGACCGCCGACCCAGTCCCAGAAGCCGAACATGTTGTCGGTGTCGATCCCGAAGCTCCGCACCGCCTCGGCGTTGGTCGATACCGCTACGAAGTGCTTGGCCACGGCGGCGGGGTCGCCGAGCCCGGCGAGCAGCCACTCGCGCGCGGTGGTGGCGTTGGTGATGGTCTCCAGCGTCGTGAAGGTCTTGGAGCTGACCACGAACAGCGTCTCGGCCGGGTCGAGGTCGCAGGTCGCCTCCCAGATGTCACTGCCGTCCACGTTGGAGACGAACCGGAACACCATCGAGCGGTCCGAGCGGTCCCGCAGCGCCTCGTAGGCCATCTTCGGTCCGAGGTCGGAGCCGCCGATGCCGATGTTGACCACCGCGCGGATCCGCCTGCCGGTGTGCCCCCGCCACTCTCCGGCGCGAACCCTCCGGGAAAAGGCCTCCATGTCCCGCAGGACCGTGTGCACGTCGGGTACCACGTCGTGGCCGTCGGTGACGATCCGGGCACCCTCGGGCGCCCGGAGGGCGATGTGCAGCACCGCCCGGTCCTCGGTCACGTTGATGTGCTCTCCGGCGAACATCGCCTCGACCCGCTCGGCCAGGCCCGCCCGCTTCGCGACTGCGACGAGCAGGCGGATGGTCTCGGCGGTGAGCAGGTTCTTCGAGTAGTCGAGGTGCAGGTCGGCGGCGTCGACGGTGAGCACCTCCCCCCTTCGGGGGTCCTCGGCGAACAGCTCACGCAGGTGCCGGCCGGCAAGGCTTCGCTGGTGGGCGGCGAGCGCCTTCCACTCCTCGGTCTCGGTGATTCGCACCGGCTGGATCTCCATGCCGGGAGTCTGCCCTGCCGGGGGGCCGGGTAACCTGCGGCGGTGGTCGGCCGCCTGGTCCTGTGGGACATCGACGGGACCCTGGTCCACACCGGCGGCCTCGGCTCGGAGTCGTTCTACCTCGCGGTCGCCGACGTGGTCGGGGAGGCCCCCACCGAGAGGGTGGCGATGAGCGGCAAGACCGACCCGGCGATCGTCGTCGAGCAGCTCGGCCTGCTCGGCCTGGCACCCGACCCCGAGGTCCTCGACGCCGTGCTCGACGCCCTGGTGCGCCGCCTGGCCGAGGTGGCCGACCACCTCCCCGAGCTCGGGTGCGCCTGCCCCGGGGTCGTCGAGGTCCTCCGCGCCCTGTCGGCGATGCCGGGGGTGGCCTCGGGGCTCCTCACCGGCAACCTTCGACCCAACGCCGTCGTCAAGCTGGCCGCCTTCGGCCTCGACGGCCTGGTGGACTTCGACCTCGGCGCCTACGGCAGCGACGACATCGACCGCAACGCCCTGGTCCCGATCGCCCTCGAACGCGCGTCCAAGGCGCTCGGCTCGGTGGTGCCACCCGAGGCGACCTGGGTGGTCGGCGACACCCCGAGGGACCTCGAGTGCGCAAGGGCCGGCGGCGCCCGCTGCCTGCTCGTCGCCACCGGCAACTACGGGTTGGAGGAGCTGGCTGCGCTCGGCCCGGACGCGGCTCTCCCGGACCTCACCGACACGGCTGCGGTCCTCGGGCTCCTTGCCGGTGCGGCCCATGCTGCGCCGAGCGGGGCGCCTCGAGGCGACACTCCGGCTGCCTCGGCATGAGCCTGCGGCCCCGCTTCCACCTCGCTGTCGCGGTCGACGACCTCGAAGCCGCTCGTGGCTTCTACGGCGGCGTCCTCGGCTGCTCCCGGGGACGGGAGGCCGACATCTGGGTCGACTGGGACTTCTACGGCCACCAGCTCGTGACCCACCTGGTCCCCTCGGCAGGTCGGCAGGTTGCGGGGTCCAACCCGGTCGACGGCGACGAGGTCCCGGTGCCCCATTTCGGCGTGCTGCTCGGGGTCGAGGACTTCCACCATCTGGCCGGACGGCTGCGTGACGCCGGCGTGGACTTCGCAGTCGAGCCGCACCTGCGCTTCTCGGGCCTGCCCGGAGAGCAGTGGACGATGTTCTTCTTCGACCCGGCCGGCAACGCCTTGGAGGTCAAGGCCTTCGTCGACGACGACGCCGTCTTCGCTCGCTGGCGCTAGCTGCTGCGAGAGCGACCGGGGTCGCAGCGACCCCGAGCCGGGATGGGAGCGAAGCGGCCTGCGCTCCGCTCAGTCCAGGCCGGCCAGCTCGTCGAGCGGGAGGTCCCACTCGCCCGCCGCCACGTTGGCCTCGACCTGTTCGGCACGGGTGGCGCCGGCGATCACCGAGGAGACCTCCGGGTGGGCGAGGAGGCCGGCGAAGGCCAGGTCCAGCAGGCTGTGCCCGCGTTCTCGGGCGAAGTCCTCGAGGGCCTCGATGCGCTCGAAGGTGCCCGCCTCGATCTCCCGGCCCGACAGGCGGGTCCCCTCGGGCATGGGCTCGCCTCTTCGGTACTTGCCGGTGAGCAGCCCGTTGGCGAGCGGGAAGTACGGCAGCACCCCGACGCCGAAGCGGCGGCACGCCGCCAGCAGCTCGACCTCTGCGCCCCGCTCAAGCAGGCTGTAGTGGTTCTGGGCGGAGATCATCCGCTCGAGACCCTCGGTCCTCGCTGTCCAGTCGGCGTCGGCTACCTGCCAGGGGACGAAGTTGGACGAGCCGACGTAGCGGATCTTGCCCTCGTCCACCAGCTCGTCCAAGGCGGTGAGGGTCTCTGCGATCGGCGTGAGCGGATCGGGCGAGTGCAGTTGGTAGAGGTCGATGCGGTCGGTGCGCAGGCGACGCAGGCTGGCCTCGACAGCGGAGCGGATGTAGCGCCGCCCGCCGCGCGCCTCGCGCTCGCCCGAGCCCATGTCGTGGCCCCACTTGGTGGCGATCACCACCTCGTCACGCCGTCCGCCGAGGACCTCGCCGAGCACCGCCTCGGAGCCTCCCCGGTTTCCGTACACGTCGGCGGTGTCGAAGAGGGTCACCCCGAGGTCGATGGCCCGGTCCACCACCCGGCGGGAGGCGTCGAGGTCGATCCTGCCGCCGAAGTTGTTGCAGCCGAGACCGACCACCGAGACGGTGAGCCCGGAGTTACCCAGTTGGCGATAGCGCATTGCCCCATCCTGGCAGGGCGACGGCGACGAGCGGCATCCTGGCGCACCGCTGCGGCCCGCCAGCCCGCTGCCGCGAGCGCTGGGCCCGACGACGGCGGCTCGGACTAGGCTCGCGTGCCCATGGCGCTCGCCACCCGCAGCCCGAGACGGGCGGGGGGACGGCGGTGGCTCGCCGTCGGGTTGGTCATCACCATCTTGGTGCTGCTGGTCGACGCATCGGTCCGTTCCCGCTCCCCCGGCCCCACCCGCCGGCTGGACGCCGTGGCCTGGGTGGACCGTGTGCTTCCCCAGGTCTCGGCCTCCGAGGTCCAAGGGCGCGAGCTCGACGCCTTCTTCTCGGGTACCGCAGCCACTTCCGGAGCGGCCCTGCGCCTCGATCTCGACGACATCCGCTCGGGGTCGGCGACGACCCTCCGCAGCGTGCAGCACCTCCAGCCGCCGGCCGACCTGCTCAGCTCCGCCGGCCTCCTCGAGTCCTGCCTGATGATCCGAGCGCATGAGGCGTCGGCCATCACCGCCGCCACCGTGTCCGCACTGTCTGCCCCGATAGGCGTCGGTGCCATCACCCGGGCGAGCAAGGTGCTGGCAGACGCGGTGTCGCGCCTCGAGGTCGCGGACCAGGCCTGCGCACTGTTCGGGAGCGAGCTCCCGGGCTGGCTCCACGTCAGGGTCCCGGCCAGTGCGTGGGTCCCGGTCGGCACCACCGGCTCGGTCGGCACCACGGGCACCGCCGGCTCGGTCGGCACCACGGGCACCGCCGGCGGCGCTGCCACGGGCGTCTCGGGGACGTCGGGCTCGGGTGGCGGATCGGCCAGCCCAGCAGCGGAGGCAGCGTTCCTCACCGCGTTGCACCGCAGAGTCGACCTGAAGGCGGTCTCGGCGGTCACCATCGAAGCGGTGAGCACCGAGCCACCGGCCGTGAGCTCCCGGGGAGGGCTGCAGATCCTGACGCCCGACCACCACCTGATGGTGAGCGTGGTGATCGGCAACACGGGCAACCAGACCCTGGACCACCTAGTGGTCACCGGCTCGATCTCTCCGGCCGCCGGCGCCGCAACTGCCACTGCCACCGTCGGCACGCTCCGTCCCGGGAGCTCCTACGCCCTGAGCGTGGGCCCACTCGATCCCCCGGTCGGCGCGCCGGTCACCCTCAGCGTCACCGTCGCCCCTCCGAGCGGGAGCGCAGCAAAGGTCAAGACATCCAGCTTCAGCTTCGAGATGCCCTCCCCGGGCTCCAGCGCTCCGAGCTCGACCTCGAGCACCACTGCCACCTCCAGCACCACTTCCACTTCTGGCGGCACCACCGGCACTGCCTCGTCGACCGGCATCACCACGGCCACCTCGGTCCCCACCACCTCCGGGTCGTCCGGCTCTGCCAGCACGACCCCCAACTCGGCCGTCCCGGGCACCTCCGGCACGGGCACCGCCGGGACTTCGACCAGCTCCACCACCTGAGACCGCGATGCCGGCACCGCACCAGGCCGGCAGCACCCCGAAGCAGTGCCGAAGCGGCGCCGCTCCTGCGGGCGGGCGCCGGGCACCCGCCCTGTCCACTAGGGTGGAAGTGCGTCCAGCACTGATGCGCTCGTAGCTCAACGGATAGAGCATCTGACTACGGATCAGAAGGTTGGGGGTTCGAATCCCTCCGAGCGCGCCGAGGAAGTCCTGTCCAGCGTTGCCGGCTGTTCCCGTGAGGCTGTCGGAGCCGCTCCTTTCACAATGTTGTTGGCACAATGTTGTTGGCACGAGGCCGGCATCTTCTCGTCGCTGTCGGGTCCGAGGGGGTCGCGCCGGCGCTGTCGGTGCCTTCCGGTCAGCTACAACCGAGGGCCACCCGTAGGGTCCGGCATGCTGCTGCCATTCGGGCGTCGGTGAGCATGGTCACACGTCTGCGGAAAGCATCGCGGGGCAGGGTGCGCAGATTGTCGAAATTCACAACGGCTTCGACGGGCATGCCATCGTCGGGACCGAGCGACAACTCGGAGACGAGGTTCCGGCGCGTTCGCGTCACCGTGGCCACCACTAGATGGCCGATCCTGTCTGCGACGGGATCGCGGGTGAGGACCAGGACGGGGCGATCTCCTCCTCCGGGGACAGCGGCGAACCAGATCTCACCCCTTCGCATCACGCTCGTCCAGCCACGCTGCCAGGTCCGACCAGTCCTCGGCCGGGCCCCAGTCCTCGGCGGTTGCGAGCGCCAGCTCCTCGTCGGTGAGCGGCTGGCGTTCGTAGGCCGTCGCGTCGTGCTCGCCCGCCAGTCGGGCGAGGTAGGCGCTCAGTGCTCCACGCAGGAGCGTGGTGCGGTTCACGTGTAGTCGACGGGCCCACTCGTCGACTCGCTGGACCTCCTCATCGTCCATCCGGAAGCTGACCATCGTTGTCATACGACCATTCTAGATGGTAATACGGGGTGACGTGGGTGAAGGGCACCCTCCCGGCCATCGCTCAGCAGTGGCGGTTCGCCGGGCCCGGCGTTCGCAGCACAGTGGTGACCGGCTCGTCGGGCAGCCCGAGGGCCTCCAGCTCGTCAGGGGCGAGGACCAGCTCGGTCGCAGCGAAGCTGTCGAGGACGGTCTCGGGCCGGGTGGAGCCCACGAGGGCCACGAGTCGGGGCGAGCGGGCGAGGAGCCAGGCGAGGGCGGCCCGCTGGAGCGAGATGCCTCGCTCTCGGGCCAATCCGACCAGGGCCTCCCCGAGCGGGCTCGGCGGGAGCGTCGCCGGGGGCCGGGTGGCCGAGGCCCCCTTGATGCCGGCGAGCGGGCTCCAGGCGAGGAAGGCTGCCGAGCGCTCGGCGCACCAGGCGATCTCCGCACCGGCGCCGGGCAATGCCGGAGAGCAGGGGTTCTCCAGGGCGGCAAGCTCCGGCAGGTCGCTACCGAGCGCTTCGAGCTCCGCCACGGAGACATTGGAGAGGCCGATGGAGCGCACCTTGCCCTCTGCCCGGAGGGCTGCCAGGGTGCCGAGCGAGGCAGCCAGCTCGTCGAGCCGGCGGCCGGCGAGGGCGGCAGCACCGGCGGCGCCCGGGAGCCGGTGCAGCAGGTAGAGGGCGATGGAGCCCACCCCGAGGGCGACGAGGCTCGCCTCGCAGGCGGCCCGCAGCCGCGCCGGGCTCCCGTCGAAGCGCGCCTCGGAGCCCTCCCAGTGCTGGCCACCCTTGGTCACCACCAGCACTTGGTCGGAGTCGCCCGACCAGCTCTGTAGGGCGCGAGCGAGGAGGCGCTCGTTGTGGCCCTCCGCACCTGCGCCAGGGCAGTAGACGTCGGCGGTGTCGATGAGGCGCACGCCTCGGTCGAGCGCCGCATGCACCGTGCGGATGGCGAGCCGTTCGTCCGGGCGGTGGGCGCCGAGCGACAGCCGGGCGCCGCCCAATCCGACCGCCGGCACCTCGGTGCCGGCCACCGAGCACGTCGCCGCCATCCTCGCTCCTCCCTGGCCGACGCCTGGCCCTTGCCCCTCGGGCGGGACTGTAGATGCAGAGGCTACCTACCGCAGGGCAGGCCAGCGCGGGGCCGACCCCCGGGCAACTGGCCACCGGGCAACTGGCCACCGGGGAGCTGGCTACCGGGGAGCTGGCAGGGAGCTTCCAGCCCGCGCGGATGGGTAGCTCGGCCCTACCACCTGGGGCCCTTGGTCCCTGGTCGGCGACGACCGAGCGGGTGCAGGCTCGTGGGCAACCGCCCCGTCGCATCGGGCGGGTGGAGGTAGCCGGTGTTCGTGCAGGATTTCATAGTTGTCGATCGTCCCTGCCCGGACGTGGCCGAGACCGTGGTGGCCCGCGCAGCCGAGATCCTCGGCGCATCCACCGGGGAGGCCAGCGACCGGGGAGCCTCGCTGCTCGCCAAGGTCGGCCCGGGCCACACACCCGAGGTGCTGCGAAGAACCGTCGAGCTGTCGGTCGGCCCGGTCCGCCACAATGCCGACACGACCCTCATCGCCCTGTCCTGGGAGGCCGACGGTACCCTCGGGGCCCTGTTCCCGAACTTCGACGCCGACCTCGAGGTCGCGCCGCTCGGCCCCGGGATGACCGAGCTGAGCCTCCGCGGCCGTTACGATCCCCCGGGCGGCCGGATCGGGCGCAGCATCGACCGGGCGGTGCTGCACCGCATCGCCGAGTCGACGGTCCGGGCGCTCCTCGAGTCCGTCGCGGCCCGGCTGGAGCGCTCGACCCCCCGAGCAGCCGACGCACCCGAGCGCCGGGCGACCGGCCCGGCCAGATCAGGACCAGGAGGTCCCGAATTGACAACCGACAGCCACGCACCGCTACCCGGAGCTACGGGCCCGGCGGGAGCCGGCCGATGACGCCGGCCGGCGCGGTCACCGCTGCGGTGATCGACTTGAACCACCCGGACCACTACCTGCATTGGAGCTTCATCCTGATCTCGGTCGCCAACCTGGTGGTGATCGCGGTGATGCTCGCCCTGTTCGTCGCCGCGTTGGCGCTGCCGTTCATGCGCTCGCGCACCCTGGCACCCGAGACCCACGCGGACGACCACGCCGACAGCGGGCCGCCACCGTCGACCTGGACCGGCAAGCTGCGCCGGCTCGGCCTGCGCTACCTCCCCCCGGGCAAGCTCCTGCCCGAGACCCAGCCGGCCTACGTGGCCTCCTGGGTCTACGTCTTCGGAGTGGCGACGATCGCCGCCCTGGTGGTCGTGGTGGCCTCGGGCCTGGTGCTCGCCATCTTCGGGCCGGCCTGGTGGCACACGAGCGTCGTCGGCCACTTCGTCAACTCGCTGCACCTGTGGTCGGTCGAGCTGTTCATGGGCTTCATGGCGGTGCACCTGTGGGCCAAGTTCTGGATGGCGGCGTGGCGTGGCCGGAGGACCCTCACCTGGATGACCGGGGTGATCTGCTTCCTCGT
>JAKARG010000121.1 GCA_021819345.1 Actinomycetes bacterium
CCCCGTCGGGCCCGCCGGCACCGATGGCTGGGGTGAGGCCCCCACGCCCGGGCGACCCGAGTCCTCGATCGTGCACCCCCTCGGCCCCAGGCGTCGCTCCCACCCGAGCCGCGGGGGCCTCGGCGGGAGGGGCCGCAGGAGCGTCGAGCGCGTCGCCAGGGGTCTCCACGAGCTCGGCGTAGGCTCCGCAGCGCTCGATCAGCTCCTCGTGGGTTCCCTGGTCGAGCACCCGACCGTCGGCGACCACCACGATGCGATCGGCGAGGCGCAGGGTCGAGCGGCGATGGGCGATCAGGATCGTCGTCCGGCCGACCAGGAGACGGGCGAGCGTGGCGTGGATCCCCTCCTCGGTGGTGGCGTCGACCGCCGAGGTGGCGTCGTCGAGCACGAGCACGCTCGGTCGGGTGAGCAGCGCCCGGGCGAGCGCAAGGCGCTGTCTCTGCCTCCCCGATAGCGTGAGTCCGCGCTCGCCGACGACGGTGTCCATCCCCTCGGGGAGCGCGTCGATGAACTCGAGCGCCTCGGCGGCCGCAGCCGCTTCGCGCAGCTCCTCGTCGGTCGCGTCCGGCTTGCCGTAGCCCAGGTTGGCCCGGACGGTGTCGGAGAACAGGAACGGCTCCTCGAAGACCACCCCGACCCGGTCCCGTAGCGACGAGAGCGAGACGCCCGAGACGTCCTGGCCGTCGATCAGCACCCTGCCCGTCCACGGGTCGTAGAAGCGCGGCAGCAGCAGGGAGACCGTCGACTTGCCCGACCCGGACGGTCCGACGAGGGCAACGGTCTCGCCGGCCGCCACGTGCAGGTCGAAGCCCCGGAGCACCGGGGAGTCCCTGCTGTAGCCGAACCACACGCCCTCGACGCTCACCTCCCCTCGCTCGGCGCGCAGCTCGGGCGCGTCGGGCACCTCGGTGACGAGCGGGTTGGTCTCGATCAGGTCGAGGACCCGCTCGGTTCCTGCCCGCGCCTGCTGGGCGATGGCGACGATGGCCGAGAGCTGGCGCGCCGGGGCGCTCAACTGGACCACGTAGGTGGAGAACACGAGGAACGTGCCGAGGCTCAGGTGGCCCTCGATCGCCAGCCAGCCGCCGAGAGCGAGCACCGCCACCTGGGCGAGCGTGGGCACCGCGGCGAGCGCCGCCTGCGGACCGGCCTGGAGCCGGACGGTGCGCACCCTGCCCCGGTAGAGCTCGACGGCGGCCGCCTCGAGGCGGTCCATCTCCCGGCGCTCCTGGCCGAAGGCCTTCACCACCCGCACGCCGGTCACGTCGTCGTCGACGACCTGGGTCACATCCTGGTAGCGCTGCTGGGCATCCCAGGTGGCCGGGAAGACCGTCCTGCGCAACCGGGCGGACAGGTAGGCGATGGCGGGAACGACGAGCAGCACGACGGCCGCCAGGGGGGGCGAGAGCACGAACATCACCGCCAAGGACAGCACCAGCATGACGAGGTTGCCGGTGAGTATCGGGGCGAAGCCGAGCAGGCCCTGGATGAGGGTGATGTCGGAGTTGGCCCGGGTGACGAGCTGCCCGGTGGACAGCTCGTCGTGGCGCCCGGCGTCGAGGCGCTGGAGCCGCTCGTACATGGCGGTACGCAGGTCGTACTGCACGTCGAGCGAGAGCCGACCACCGACGTAGCGCCGGACGTGGGCGGCAGCGAAGGCCACCGCAGCTCCGGCGAGCATCAGCGTCAGCAGGAGCGCGAGCCCGTCGTCGTGGGCGACGATCACCCGGTCGACGATCCGGCGCTCGACCAGGGGGATCAGCACCTGGACGGCCATGCCGAGGATCGCTGCCCCGAAGGCCACCACCACGCTGCCCCGGTGACGGCCGAGCCAGGGCGCCAGGCGCCGCAACCAGCCCTTGCGCGCACCGGGACGAACGGCGCCGGGATCGCCGGGGGCGCTCGGCGGGCCCTGGGGGGCGCTCGCCACGCTCAGCGCCTCGGTGCCTTCGACGGGGCCGAGCCTTCCGCCGACCCATCCGGGACACCGCTCGCCGGCGGCCCGGCGGGGCTCCTCGGCGCCACAGCGGATGCCTTGGCGGCGGCCCTCCGGGTACAGTTCACTCGGCTAAGTTACAGCAGCCCACGAGCCGAACATCCCGGGAGCGGGCTCCCCCGGGGACGGGGATCGCATCTGCTCTCGGTCGACCCGGGGCACCTCAGGGCTCGGTGATCGCCCCCCGCTCGGCGCCGGTGACGAGACGGGCGTACTTGGCGAGGACCCCGCTGCGATAGCGCGGCTCGGGAAGCTTCCACTCCTGGCGCCGGCGCTCGAGCTCGGCGTCTGGGACCTCCAGGCGGATGTCGCGGGAGGCCACGTCGATGACGATCCGGTCGCCGTCGCGCACCAGCGCGATCGGGCCCCCGTCCACCGCCTCGGGGGCGACGTGTCCGATGCAGAAGCCGTGGGTGCCGCCGCTGAAGCGACCGTCGGTGAGCAGCGCGCAGTCCGCCCCTCGCCCGGCGCCCTTCATCGCTCCGGTGACCGCGAGCATCTCGCGCATCCCCGGACCCCCCTTCGGGCCCTCGTAGCGGATGACGAGGACGCTGCCCGGTGCGATCGTGCCGGCGAGGATCGCCTCCATGGCACCGTCCTCGCCGTCGAAGACCCGGGCGGTGCCCTCGAAGTGGTCGCTGTCGAGGCCGGCCACCTTCACCACCGCACCCTTGGGCGCGAGGCTCCCACGAAGCACGGCGATCCCCCCGTCGACATGGATCGGGCGGGTCATGGGGTGGACCACCGACCCGTCGGGGGTGGGCGGCGGGGAGGCAGCCAGGTTCTCGGCGACGGTGCGCCCGGTCACGGTGACGCAATCGCCGTGCAACAGCCCCGCGTCGAGCAGCTCGCGCATCACCACCGGGACCCCCCCGACCCGGTCGAGGTCGACCATGTGATAGCGGCCGTGGGGCTTGGTGTCGGCGATGTGGGGGGTGCGCCGACCGACCCGGTCGAAGTCCTCCAAGGTGAGCTCCACGCGCGCCTCGTAGGCGATGGCGAGCAGGTGCAGCACGGCGTTGGTGCTACCGCCGAGGGCCATCACGACCGCGATCGCGTTCTCGAAGGCCTCCTTGGTGAGGATGTCCCTCGGGCGGATCCCTGCGTCGAGCAGTCCGATCACCGCCCGCCCGGTCTCGTAGGCGAGCTGCCCGCGCCGGTCGTCGACCGCCGGCGCCGAGGCGGAGCCGGGGAGCGCCATGCCGAGGGCCTCGCTCACCGAGGCCATGGTGTTGGCGGTGAACATCCCCGCGCAGCTCCCGATCGTCGGGCAGGCGTTGCGCTCGACCAACGCGAGCTCCTCGTCGGTGAGCCCCCCGGTCGCCCTGGCACCGACCGCCTCGAAGACGCTCGTGATGTCGAGCGCCTCGCCTCGGGCCCCGCGGCCCGGGAGGATGCTGCCCCCGTAGAGGAAGACCGACGGGACGTCGAGGCGAGCCGCGGCCATGAGCATCCCCGGCAGCGACTTGTCACAGCCGGCGAAGGTGACCAGGGCGTCGAAGCGCTCGGCGTGGACCATCGTCTCCACCGAGTCGGCGATCACCTCCCGGCTGACGAGCGACGCCCGCATGCCCTCGTGGCCCATCGAGATCCCGTCGGAGACGGCGATGGTGACGAACTCGAAGGGGAACCCGCCGGCGTCGCGGACCCCGACCTTGGCCCGCTCGGCCAGGCGGTCGAGGGGCAGGTTGCAGGGCGTGACCTCGTTCCAGGAGGAAGCCACCCCGACCTGGGGCTTGTCCCAGTCGGCATCGGTCATCCCGACGGCTCGGAGCATGGCACGTGCCGGTGCCCGCTCGAACCCGTCGGTGACCTCGTGGCTGCGGGGCTTGGGGTGGGTGGAGCCCATGCCCGAGCCTATGCCGCCCCGGCGCCGCCTGGCACCCGGTCTCCGGGCACCCTCGCCCCGACTTGCGCCCTGCGGTAGAACTCGAGCTGCTCGGCGGCCAGTGGGGTGTTGCCGAGGATCAGGTCGGCAGCCTTCTCGGCGACCATCATCACCGGAGCGTAGATGTTGCCGTTCGGGATGTAGGGGAACACCGAGGCGTCCACCACCGCCAAGCCCTCGACGCCGTGGACCCGCATCGTGCGGGGGTCGACCACGGAGAGGTCGTCGGTGCCCATCCGGGCGGTGCAAGAGGGGTGCAGCGCGGTCTCGGCGTCCCGGCGCACCCAGTCGAGGACCTGGTCGTCGGTCTCGACCGCCGGGCCGGGGGACAGCTCCCCGCCGTCGAAGGCGGCGAGCGCCGGCTGGGACAGTATCGAGCGCGCCACGTGGATCGCCTCGACCCACTCCCGGCGGTCCTCGGGAGTAGACAGGTAGTTGAAGCGCAGCGCCGGCTTGTCGTGGGCGTCGGGTGAGCTGATCCGTACCGAGCCCCGGGAGCCCGAGTACATCGGCCCGATGTGCACCTGGTAGCCGTGGCCGCCGGCGGGGGCCGAGCCGTCGTAGCGCACGGCGATCGGCAGGAAGTGGAGCATCAGGTTCGGGTAGGCGACCTCGTCGTTGCTGCACGCGAACCCGCCGGCCTCGAAGTGGTTGGTGGCGCCCGGCCCGCTGTGGCGCAGCCACCACTCGAGGGCCACGAGGGGACGCCGGCTCCACTGCAGGTAGGGCTGCACCGACACCGGCTGGGTGCAGGCGTGCTGGACGTAGACCTCGAGGTGGTCCTGGAGGTTCTCGCCGACTCCGGGCAGGTCGGCCACCACCTCGATCCCGAGCGGGCGCAGCACGCGCGCCGGACCGATCCCCGATACCTGCAGCACCTGCGGGGAGTTGACCGCCCCGCCGCAGAGGACCACCTCCCCGGCGCGAGCGACCTCCGCCCGCCTGCCCGGCGAGGAGTGCACCACCCCGACGGCCCGACGTCCCTCGAAGACGATCCGCTCGACGAACCTACGGGTCATCACGCTCAAGTTGGGACGACCGGTGACCGGGTGCAGGTAGGCGCGCGCCGCGCTCAGCCTCCGACCGCGGTGCACGTTGCGGTCGAAGGCGGCGAAGCCTTCCTGGCGGTAGCCGTTGACGTCGTCGGTCAGGTGGTAGCCGGCCTGGTGGGCCGCTTCGAGCATCGCCTGGAACAACGGGTTGGTCGCCGGCCCCCGCTCGAGCACGAGCGGCCCGGAGGTCCCCCGCCAGGGCGGCCCGCCGGCGAGGCAGGTCTCCATCTTCTTGAAGTACGGCAGGCAGTGGGCGTAGTCCCAGTCCCCCATCCCCGGGTCCGAGGCCCAGCGCTCGTAGTCGAGCGGGTTGCCCCGCTGGAAGATCATCCCGTTGATCGAGCTCGATCCCCCGAGCACCTTCCCCCGGGCGTGGTAGATTCTCCTCCCGTTCATGTGAGGCTCCGGCTCGGACTCGTACCTCCAGTCGTAGAACCGGCTGCCGATCGGGAAGGTGAGGGCCGCAGGCATGTGGATGAACATGTCCCACCAGTAGTCGGGGCGGCCGGCCTCGAGCACCAGCACCCGGTTGGCCGGGTCGGCCGAGAGCCGGTTGGCGAGCGCACTGCCGGCCGATCCCCCGCCGACGATCACGTAGTCGTAGACGCCTTCGCTCACTCCGAGCCCTCCATCTCAGCTCCTCGCATCCGGTAGAGGATCGTCTTCCACTCGCTGAAGCGCTCGAGGACCGAGCTGCCGCCCACCCGACCGGTGCCGCTCACGCTCCCCGATCGGCCCCCGAAGGGCAGGTGGGACTCCCAGGTGTTGGTCGACAGGTTGACGTTGACCCACCCCGTCCGGGCCCCCTCGGCGAAGCGCAGGCCGCGCTCGAGGTCGGAGGTGAACACCGAGGCCAGCAGGCCGTAGGGCGAGGAGTTGGTGAGGGCGAGCGCCTCTTGGTCGCCCGCGACCTCGACGACCGGGACGACCGGCCCGAAGGTCTCCTCGCCGGCGATGGTCATGGACGCCTCGACACCGTCGAGGATCGTCGGCTGGTAGTAAAGCCGCGTCGGCCTCTGCGCCTCGCGCCGCCCACCCCGGATCAGCCGGGCGCCTTTCCCCACCGCTTCGGCCACCTGCGATCCCACCTTCGCGGCAACTCCCTCGTTGTTGAGCGGGCCCATCGTGGTGCCCGGCTCGGTCGGGTCACCGAGGACCACCTCGGCGTCGGTCGCGCCCACCACGGCGTCGACGAAGGCCGCACGGAGGGATCGGTCGACGAGGAAGCGCTCGCCGGCGGTGCAGCTCTGCCCGGCACAGAGGTAGGCGGACTCGAGCACGGCCGGCACGACGAGGTCGAGATCGGCATCGTCGAGCACCACGAGTGGCCCGTTGCCACCGAGCTCGAGGATCTGGGCCTTGCCGGCTGCCCGGGCGGCGATCCGCCGGCCGGTCGCCACCGACCCCACGAAGCCGACCGCAGCGGTGAGCGGATGGGACACCACCGCGTCGCCGACCTCGGGACCATCGCCGCTCACCACGTTGAGCACGCCTGGGGGCCAGCCGGCCTCGGCGAGCACGCCGGCGAGGAGCAGGGAGCAGGCGGTGGTGGACGGGGCCGGGACCCACACCACGGTGTTCCCGGCGGCGAGCGCCGGGGCGACGAGCTCGGCCGCCATCGTGTAGGGCCAGTTCCAGGGGACGACCACGCCGACGACGCCGAGGGGCACCCGCCGGAGCTCGGCCCGGCGGTCGGGCGACACGGACGGGGGGATCACCCCGCTCACCCGGGAGGCATCCTCGCCGGCCAGACGGAAATAGGCGACGAGCTCGTCGACCTCGTCGGCCGCCTCGGCGAGCGGCTTTCCCTGGTCCTCGGTGAGGGCGCCGACGAGGTCGGCCCGGCGCCGCTCGACCGCTGCCGCCGCCGCATGGCAGCGCGCAGCGCGCTCCGCAGCCGTCGTCCGGGCCCATCCGGGCGCCGCGCCCGCCGCCACCTCGACGGCCCGCTCGGCGTCCGACCGCTCGCCCCAGGCCACGCTCGCGAAGACCTCTCCGTGCCCTGGGCTGGTCGCCTCCCGGCGCCCGCCCTTGGCGGCCTCCACCAGCTCCCCACCGATCAGCAGCCGCAGCTCCGGCATGCGAGTGACCCCGTAGCCGACGCCGGCCCCCCCGGCGGCGCTCGCCCCGTCGCCGCCCGGCTCACCGCCGCCACTCCCGGGTAGCAGCCCGTCGGGTACTTTCACTCGACGGGGATCTCACGGTGGATGAGGCTCAGGTCGATCCCCTGTCGGGCCCGGACCACCCGGGCAGTGATGTAGACCCCGATCGCCAGGACGTAGAGGATCCCCATGAACACGAGCGAACCGGTGTCGTTCACCCCGTAGGCAGAGTTGGAGAGCCACTCGACCAGGTCGAAGACGATCAGGCCGATCGTGATCAGTGCCGAGGCAGGGATGACCGGGATGCCGGCCAGCTTCAACCGGCTCGCCGGCGACGAGCGCCACAGGTCGGGCTTCACCCAGGGGAGCACGAAGGCCGCGATCGCGGTCACGAGGTAGGTGACCGCGATCACCAGGGTGGCGTCGAGGGTGTAGGTCACGAACTTCGCCCAGTAGGCGTAGACCGCCGAGAGGATCGCCGCCGGAGCGAGCATGAGGATGAGCGACCAGACCGGGACGTGGCGCTTCTCCGAGACGGTCGCCGCGCCGTCGGGCAGCACCCGGTCGAAGGCGGCGGCGAAGATGACCCGGGTCGAGGAGAGGAAGAGGGTCCCCACCCAGCCGAAGAACCAGAGCGACATGAGCAGGAGCAGCACCACCTGGAACACGGCGTTGTGCACCAGCCAGCCGGCGAGCATCGCCGGGTAGGGCCAGATCGGCAGGACGTGGGAGCTGGCTGCAGCCGGCAGGCTCGCCGAGCTCGCATAGACCGCGTTGGCCTGCTCCCAGAAGCGGTAGCCGATGGTCTTGTCGACGATCAGCAAGAAGATCACCGACAGGCCGATCGTGATCCAGAGGCCCACGAACATCCCGGTGAACGACCGGCGCAGGTCGCTCGCCCCGCGGATCTCCCCGTAGAGGGTGCAACCCCAGTTGGGCCAGAGCAGGTAGAACATCATCATCGGCACGAGCAGCATGCTCGGGCCGAGCGGTCCGAAGCCGAACGACGGCGCCGAATAGTGCAGCACGCGGGTGCTGACCGCCTGGGTGGCCTGATAGGCACCCTTCAGCCCGAAGATGCTGTAAGCCTCCTGGTTGAACGACGATATGAAGCTGTTGTGCGAGAAGGCGAGCAGCAGGATCACGATCACCCCGAAGCCCACCAGGCCGCCGGCGAAGCACCACTTCTGGACCCGACCGTAACCCGACATCCCGAGCGACACGAGCACCCCGGCAGCGGCGATGGTGATGAGCGAGACCACGAAGATCCCGGAGTGCCCGCCGAACCAGGTCGCCGCGCCCGGGAACCCGAGCGTGGCGGCAATGGGCTCGAAGAACTGGACGGTCAGGATGTTGCCGTAGATCGGGGCCCACAACCACAGGATGAACCACCACCCGGTGGCGGCGAAGACGAACCCGATCGGTCCGCCGAGGATCCGGCTCTGCCAGACGTAGTCGCCTCCGGCACGCGGGATGGTGACGATCAACCCGGCGTAGGCGACCACGAGGAAGCTGACCCACACCCCCGAGATGA
>JAKARG010000122.1 GCA_021819345.1 Actinomycetes bacterium
GCCAGCGCTGCGGCGTAGACCGCAGCGAAGGCATCCCCCGCGCTGCGGGGGTCGCCGTTGATCGAGACCATGCCCTTGTACTCCGGCTTGGAGAGGTCCGACCAGTCCATGGGAGGGTTCTTCACCACTTTGGTGTTGACCCCGAAGGAGATCGCCCCGTAGTAGTCCCCCGTCCAGTAGCCGTCGGGGTCCTTCATGTCGGTCGGGACGGTGTCCCAGGTGGAGACCTTGTAGGGCCGGAAGAGCCTCTCCTGGAGGCCGACCTCGGCGATCGAGGGGGACACGTCGACGGCGTCGGGGCCTCTGCTCTGGCCCCTCAGGGCCTTGATCGCCGCCAGCTCCTGGGCCGAGCTGTCGTCCGGAGCGGTCGAGTTGACCTTGATGCCGTACTTCTTCTGGAAGGTGGTGATGATGGTCCCGTAGTTGGACCAATCCGGCGGGAGGGCGATCACGTTGAGCTCGCCCTTTGCCTTGGCTCCGGGAGCGGCCAGGTCGGCGCCGAGCCCCGCAGGGAGGCCCGACCCGCGACCTTCGAGCAACGGGGAGAGGGCGCCGAGGCCGATCACGCCGGTGGCGGTCATGCCGGCTCGGCGGAGGAACTGGCGGCGGCTCAGGTTGGAGGGGTTCGGGTCTGCTCGCATGCTGGTCTCCTGGGTCTCCTGGGGAGGGAGTGGTCGTCTGTGGGCGGCCCGGTACGGCCGGACCTCTGCGGGTGGGTCGCGACGCTGGTGTCGGCGACGCCCGGGAAGCTAGGACCGTGAGATTGCGCACTGGAGACCCCCGGGTGGACGCCGGGCGAAATCCAGATGAACACGGAACTTCGGGGCCGGCCTCCGGTCGCCCGTCGGGGCGGTAGCCTCCCCGGGGCCGGGCAGCGAGCCCCGATCGCGAGGAGGTCCGGTGACCGGAAGGCTCGAGGGCAAGGTGGCGGTGGTGACAGGGGCGGCGAGCGGCATCGGGGCTGCCTCCGCCAGGCGGTTCGCCGCCGAAGGGGCGAAGGTGGTGGTGGCCGACCTGGCCGCCGACGCCGGCCGTGCGGTCGCCGAGGAGGTGGGGGGCACGTTCTTCGAGGTGGACGTCACCGACGCCGAACAGGTGGCGGCGATGTACCGCCACGCCCTCGAGGTCCACGGCGGGCTGCAGGTCTGCTTCAACAACGCCGGCATCTCACCGCCGGAGGACGACTCGATCCTCTCCACCGGCCTCGAGGCGTGGCGGAGGGTCCAGGAGGTGAACCTCACCTCGGTGTACCTGTGCTGCAAGGAGGCGCTGCCGCTGCTGGTCGAGGGCGGCGGTGGCTCGATCATCAACACCGCGTCGTTCGTCGCCCTGATGGGCTCTGCCACCAGCCAGATCTCCTACACCGCCTCCAAGGGCGGGGTGCTCGCCCTGTCCCGGGAGCTCGGGGTCCAGTTCGCCCGCCAAGGGGTGAGGGTCAACGCCCTGTGCCCCGGCCCGGTGAGCACCCCGCTGCTCGAGGAGCTGTTCGCCAAGGACCCCGAGCGCGCCGCCCGGCGCCTGGTGCACGTCCCGATGGGCCGCTTCGGCCGGCCCGAGGAGATCGCAGCCGCAGCCGCGTTCCTCGCCTCCGACGACTCGTCGTTCGTCACCGCGTCGAGCTTCGTGGTCGACGGCGGCATCCAGGGCGCCTACGTCACGCCACTCTGAGACGAGTCGAAGTCCTTGTCGAGATGGAGCACGGTCAGTCCCGCGTGCTCGCCGATCGCGCCGAGTATCCGATCTCGAGCAGGGTGACCGTCGTAATGCGGACCAGTCCCCGGTTGATCCGCTCGGCCCAGACGTCGGCTTGCGCACTGTGCCCGAGCCGGGCGAGGGCGGACTTGTCGACGAGCCACGAAGTCGAGCCACGAGATCTCGCGGTCACGACCAAGCTCGAGACATCACCTCTCGATTCGTGAGGTCGGCGAGGACCGTCTCGAGCTTCCGCAGGTCCTCCACCTCGACGGCGCGGCCTGCCTGGTGTGCGTCTTGACGGAGACGGCGGCGGAGGTACTCGTTCCTCGACAGGCCAAGAGCCGCCGCTCGGGAGTCGATGGCGGCGATCACCTCGTCGGGAACGTCTCGGATGAGCATGTCTGGCATGTAGTTACTCCTCCTCGATATCACATGATAGCTACTGATTGGGGGTGCAATAGCCTCCCCAGGGGCCCCGAGAGCCCCCTCGAGCTTCGAGGCCGCGGCTGCTTCCAGGGGGGCGAGGCGCCTGGGGACGGCGAGGCGCCCGATAGGGAGTACGGGTAGCCGGCCGCCGAGCGCATCACCTCGGCGGCGGCGTCGGAAGCGAGCTACACCCCGAGCAGCGAGGCCGGCTCGACCGGCACCAGCCGCGCCTCGCCGTCCCCGGTCGGCAAGGCTCACGGTGCTCGAAGAGCCGACCGGCGTCGGGCTTCGGCGCCCGACGGGGGAGTGTTGGTGTCAGAATCGATCCAGAGCCGATACGGGAAGCGGAGGGACGACCGATGCCGTTGCTGGCGGACCGGGAGAGGCTGCTGCGAAGGGTGCGCCACCTCCTGTCGAGCTATGTCGAGCCGGCCCGCTTCGCAGCGGCCCTGACCTTCGAGCTGGCCGCCCGCCACGTCGCCGGCGAGCCGATCGGCTACGAGGAGGCCCTCGCCGGCCCGTGGTCGCCGATGGCCGTCGGCGGCCGCTGGGGGGGTGAGTGGGCGACGACGTGGTTCCGGGCCCGAGCGGTGGTGCCCGGGGAATGGTCGGGCCGGCGGGTCGACGCGCGCTTCGGCCTCGGCTACCGGGGCTCGCCGGGCTTCGGGGCCGAGGGGCTGGTATGGCGCGACGGCTCTCCATTGGCGGGGATCAACTCGCGCCACCAGGCGGTCTGGCTGGCCGAGCCGTCCGAGGGCGGTGAGAGCGTCGAGCTCTACCTGGAGGCGGCGGCCAACCCGCAGCCGTCGGCGGGCAACCTCTTGGAGCCCGACTACGGCCGCCAGGACCTCTTCGTGCTCGAGCGCGCGGAGATCGCCGTGCACGACATGGAGGTCGAGGCGCTCTATGTCGACATGAAGGTGGCCGCCGAGCTCGCCACCGAGCTACCCGGCGACGACCCGCGCACCGGGGAGCTGCTCGTGGCCCTGAGGGACGCCTGCGCGGCGCTCGACACCGCAGACGTCGCCGGGAGCGCCGCTGAGGTCCGGGCCGTGCTCTCGGGGGCTCTTTCGAGGAAGGCAGGAGACGGCGCCCACCACGTCTTCGCCGTCGGCCATGCCCACATCGACAGCGCCTGGCTCTGGCCGACGCGCGAGACGGTTCGCAAGTGCGCCCGCACCTTCTCGACTGCGCTCGACCTGCTCGAGCGCTACCCCGAGCACCACTTCGTGTGCTCGCAGGCCCAGCAGCACGAGTGGATGAAGCAGCGCTACCCGGCGCTGTTCGCCCGGATGCAGGAGCGGGCCACGAAGGGCGACTTCGAGCCGGTGGGCTCGATGTGGGTGGAGTCGGACTGCAACGTCCCCTCGGGGGAGTCGCTCGTCCGCCAGTTCCTCTACGGCAAGCGGTTCTTCCTCGACAACTACGGCGTCGAGACGACCGAGTGCTGGCTGCCCGACGCCTTCGGCTTCCCGGCCACGCTCCCCCAGATCATCGCCCAGGCGGGGGCCCGCGCCTTCATCACCCAGAAGCTGTCGTGGTCCGAGAGCGACCGCTACCCGCACCACAGCTTCTGGTGGGAGGGCCTCGACGGCACGCAGGTGCTCGCGCACTTCCTGCCCTCGGACACCTACAACGGCGACTTCTCGGTCGCGGAGCTGCGCCACGCGGAGCGAAACTTCTCCGACCACGGCCGCTCGGGGGTGTCGCTCTACCCCTTCGGCTACGGCGACGGAGGCGGCGGGCCGACCGAGGAGATGGTCGAGCGCGCTGCGCGGGTAGCGAACCTGGACGGTCTGCCGAGCTGCGAGATCGCGCCCACGGGCAGGTTCCTCGATCGTCTCCGAGCCGACGGGGAGCGCCTGGAGTCCTGGGTCGGCGAGCTGTACCTGGAGCTGCACCGCGGCACCTACACGAGCCAGGCGCGGACCAAGGCGGGCAACCGCCGCGGCGAGGTGGCGCTCCACGAGGCCGAGGTGTGGTCGAGCCTCGCGGTGGCCTCGGGCCTCGCCGGCGCGGCGGTGTCGCTCGAGCAGGAGTGGAAGACCCTGCTGTTCAACCAGTTCCACGACATCCTGCCGGGCTCGAGCATCCACTGGGTCGCCCGGGAGGCCGAGGCCGACCACGCGAGGGTGATCGAGGCCGCCCAGGGCGTGGCGGCCGCGGCCCGAGCCGAGCTGGCCGGCTCGCTGAGCCTGCCCCGGGCGTCGGCGCCCCTGCTCGTCACCAACTCGGTCTCCCACGACCGCAGCGAGGTGGTCGAGCTCCCCGACGGCCTGGCCGGGGGAGGGGGAGCGGCCGCGCTCGCGGACGCCACGGGGGCAGCGTCGCCGACGCAGGTGACTGCCGACGGCAAGCGCCTGGCCGCGGTCTCGGTGCCCTCCTGCGGCTGGGCGGCCTACGACCTCGTCGCCACCCCCGAGCCGCCCCCGGCCGTCGAGGCCCTCGCCGCCGTCGCCGCGAGCGGCAGGGTGCTCGAGAGCTCCCGGCTCCGGGTCGAGCTGGACGACGACGGCACCCTCGTGTCGGTGCTCGACAAGCTCGCCGGCCGGGAGGTCCTGGCCCCCGGTGAGCGGGGCAACCTGCTCTGGCTCTACGACGACGAGCCGGCGCAGTGGGACGCGTGGGACATCGACGAGTTCTACGCGGACCGCGGGAGCCCGCTCCAGGGCCCGGCTTCGGTCGAGCTCGTCGAGGACGGGCCCCTGCGCGCCGCCCTGCGGGTCCGGCGCAGCTTCGGCTCCTCGACCCTCACCCAGGAGGTGAGGCTGTCTGCGGGCTCCGCTCGCCTCGACTTCGTCACGAGCGTCGACTGGCACGAGCGCCACAAGCTGCTCAAGGTGGCCTTCCCGGTCGCGGTGCGGGCCCCCCACGCAACCTACGAGATCCAGTTCGGTGCCGTGGAGCGCCCGACGCATGCCAACACGAGCTGGGACCGGGCGCGCTTCGAGGTCTGCGCCCACCGCTGGGCCGACCTCTCCGAGCCCGGCTACGGGGTGGCCCTGCTCAACGACTCGAAGTACGGCTACCGGGTCCACGGCAACGTCATGGAGCTGTCGCTGCTGCGCTCGCCGACCTCGCCCGACCCGGCGGCGGACCAGGGGGCGCAGCACTTCACCTACAGCCTGATGCCCCACGCCGGCGACTTCGCCGCAGGTGGCGTCGTGGCGGCGGGCCTGGAGCTGAACGTGCCGCTCGTCGCGACCCCGATCCCTGCAGCCGGCAGGCAGGGTGGTCGGCCGGCCACGCTGTCGGCGGTCCGCTTCGACCGCCCCGGGGTGGTGCTCTCGGCGCTCAAGCAGGCCGAGGACGGCGACGGGGTGGTGCTGCGGCTCTACGAGGCGCACGGCTCCCGTGGCCCGCTCGGCATCGACGTGGCCCTCCCGGTGGTCCGCGCGGCTCGGGCGGACCTGCTCGAGCGCGAGGGCGACGCCGTGGCGCTTCGACCGACCGGCGACGGCGCGCACCTCGATCTCGACCTGCGGCCCTTCGAGCTCGTGACCCTGAGGCTGCACCTCTCCTAGCCCTGGTCATCCCGGCCGGGGGCGTTCCGCGGCGGCGAGCGCCTCCCGGGCGTCGGGCAGGGTGCGTAGCGGAGCCTCGCCCGGGGCGCGGCGGCTCCGGGCCACCCTCGAGGTCCGCTGGTGGGGAAAGACCCCCCGAAGCTCGGAGCGGCCGGGACCGGAGGGTAGTAGCGGTCAGAGCGACGGGTGCGGGGCCGCCACCAGCACCAGGACGCGCTGCAGGGAGGAGCCCCCCGGGGGAGGCTCGCGCAGGTCGATCACCGGGTAGCCGGCGAGTACCACCCGGTCGGCTCTGGCGAGCGCCTCGAACGCTCGATTCCACAGCTCGCGCACCACGAGGTTGGTGAGGTAGGCGGACTTGGTGGCGGTCGGCGGCACGACGAAGGGCACCCGCCCGGGCAGGGCGCGGATGCGCTCGGCGTCGTCCTCGGCGACGCCGGGACCCGGGACCCGGGACCCGCGCTGCAAGGTGGAGCCGGACGGGTCGTCGGGGCTCCAGCACCACGAGAGCGAGCCGTGGAGCTTCAGGAGCCCGAAGGTTTCAGCTACGTCCCGTCGGGACCGGTTCGGGAGGTAGCGCTCGGAGCCCCATCGACTGCGAGCACCCGCGCAGCGAGGACCTCGGCGCTCGGCTGCGGACCGCTCGTCGCCCGCAGCAGCGTCTCGCCGACCACGTGCTCGGGGGAGACGGTGGTGCCGAACAGCCGGGACGCAATGCCGGCGACCACCCTTCGCCGCTCGCCCGGGGTCCCCTCCGAGGCCATCGTCGCCGACGTTCCGACCACCTGCAGCTCGGGCGACTCGCAGACGTCCCGGACCCGCCGCACGAGCATGGCCACGTCGGCGCCCCGGCGGCCCCGGTAGGTGTGGAGCTCGTCGAGCACGAGGAACGCAAGGCCTGCCGCCGCTCCGAGCAGGTGGCTGCGCTCCTCGGGGCGGGTGAGGACCAGGTCGAGCATCACTTAGTTGGTGAGCAGCACGTCGGGCGGGTGGGCGAGGATCCGGAGCCGCTCGTCGGGGGGCTCCTGGCCGGTGTAGCGCTCGAAGCTCACCGGCGGGTAGCCGAAGACGAGGAACTTGCGCAGCTCCTCGAGCTGGCTGTTGGCCAGCGCGTTCATCGGGTACACCACGATCGCCCGGAGCCCCGCCGGCCGGCCCGCGAGGAGCGCGCCGATGCGTGGGTCCCGGGGCTCGACGAACGACCCGCTGAACGCCCGGTAGTCCTCGACCAGCTGTTCCCTCAGGCCGAAGATGTCCAAGTGCTCGCCTCCCGCTCGCTCACCGTAGCCAACACCTGTCGATCGGCAACCACTCCCCGGATCCGAGCCGAGCCGAGCGCCGGCGGGGACAGCCGGGCTCAGGGGCTCACCGACAGCGGCGGCGTGCCCGAGCAGTAGCCCTCGACGGGCACCGCCGGCCCGGCGACCAGCGTCGCGGTCCCGGGCACCGACCCGGCGGCGAGGATGGCGGAGTCGGTGCTCGTCTGGTCGGCGAGGTAGCGCTGCCAGAAGGCGAGGGTGACTGCGCGCACGACCTTGCGGTAGGCCGGGGCATCGGCCTCCGGCTCGCCGGGGAACTGCGAGAGCGCGGAGGGGTCGAGATAGGGGGCCAGGTGGTCCGCGCCGAGCAGGTCGAGGTAGTAGCGGGTCCCGGTCTCGGCGTCGTAGATCTGCTCGCTGCAGGCCGGGAGGTTGACCGTGTCGGCGTCGCCCTGGGTGACGAGCATCGGCACCGCCGGGTCCGCCTCGTAGGAGCCTCCGAAGGAGGTCAGCTCGGCGCCCGAGAGGATGATCGCCGCGGAGATCCCCGGGATCCGCCAGAGGGTGTCGTTGACCGCGGCGTCGGTGACGTCCCCGCCGTCGGACTGGCCCACCAGGCCGATCCGGGAGGCGTCGACCACTCCGGCCAGGGTGCCGCCGAGGCCGCTCAGCTGGCACACCACCACCGCCAGCTCGGCGGGGTGCTCGACGATGGCGGCCTCGTCGAGGCCCTCGGGTTGGCCGGGGGTGGTGTAGGGGTACGACGGCGCGGCGACGACGTAGCCGGCGGCGGCCCAGGACTCGAGCAGCCGGCTGTAGGCGGCCGGGGAGACGGCGTACCCCTGGGAGAACACGATGAGCGGCCACCCACCCGATGGCCTGAGGGGCTCGGCTCCCGACCCGGCTGCGCGCGCCGGGTAGTAGATCGTGGTCGGAAGGGTGAAGTCCCCGTCGGTGACATCCACCGAGGTCGTCCCGAGCGGGTAGGGGGCGCCGGGCGAAGTGGATGTCGCGGTGGTGGTCGTGCTGGTCGCCGGCGCCGTGGTGGTGCTGGCGGTCCCGGAGGCGCCGGATCCCGAGCTTCCCGACCCCGAGCTTCCCGACCCCGAGGTGCCGGTGCCCGATGTCGAAGCGGTGGCACCCGGGTCGGTGGAGGTCGGGCCCGACGCCCTGGCGGTCGTGCCCCGGTCGTTGCCGCGAGGTGAGGTCACTGCCAGGATGATCGCCGCAGCCAGGGCGAGCACGGTCACTCCGACCACTACGGTCCTCGCCAGGCGGGCCCGGCGCCGGCGCCTGCGGGCCGCAGCCGAGCGGACGTGCTGCGGCGGGATCACAGGGGTGCAACCGTAGCCATCCCGGGCCCGCCGGACCCGGCATGAGGGCGCCCGACGGCGAAGCGGTGGGGGACGGCGGCGGCGGGGGACGGCGGCGGTGGGGCGCCGGCAGCGGTGGGCGCCGGCAGCGAGCAGCTCGGGCGGAGCACGGTGGGACCGGTGCCCGCCGGCGGCCGAGGCCTTCACGGGGGCCCGGCTGAGGGTGGCCCGGCTGAGCGCTGCCGGGCCAGCGGTAGCCTGGGCCGGTGA
>JAKARG010000123.1 GCA_021819345.1 Actinomycetes bacterium
CACCCGGATCGTCTTGCCCTTGCCGTTGACCAGGTGGGCGGTGACGAAGTAGCCGATGATCGGCGACGTCCCTACGCTCGACGGCGGCGTCCAGACCACGTCGGCTCCACCGGCGAAGGCGGTGACCTCCGGAGTCGAGGGAGCCGCCGGTCGTGCCGAAGAGCTCGACGGGGTGATCTCCACCGGCGCCGACAGGGCCGAGTGGCCGACCGAGCTCAGCGCCTCGGCCCACAGGTAGATCGGCGTTCCGGCCGTCAGGTTGTCGATGTAGGCGGTGGTGCCGGTGCCCGAAGTGCTTCCCAGAGCGACCGCGCCCGACGGGGAGTCGGTGGTCGTCGAGAAGATCTCGTAGCCCGTGATACCCGCACCGGCGCTCGTCGGAGCGGTCCAGCTCAGGTTCACCAGCGCCCCGTCGTCGGTCGCCTTGAGCGCAGTCGGTGCACCCGGCACGTTCGAGACGGCCGCCGTCGACGTGGTACTAGCCGAGGCTACGTTCGAGCCGGTAGGCGTAGTTGCGTGAGGCGATGCGACGATCTCGAAGTAGTACTTCGTCCCAGAGCTGAGCCCAGTGGCGGTGTAGCTGGTGCTGGTGTCGATCTTCGCCAGCTCGTTCCCCGTGCTCACCAGACTCTTCGACGAGGTGCTGCCGTAGACCAGGTAGTTGGTCGGAGCGGTGTAGCCATCGGTGCTGGAGGCGTTCCATGTGAGCTTGATGGTCGAGGGGCTCGTACCGCCTGCAGTGAGGCCTGTCGGAGCCGCAGCGTCGCCGCTCGCCGCCTTGGCGATGACCGAGGCGGCGTTGGACGGACCCGAGTGTCCGAGGCTCGCCCCTGCTCCCGTGGTGTCCTCGGCCTCGACGGTGAAGCTCGTCGACGCGGTGGAGGAGACGCCGGTCACGGTCGCCGTCGTACCAGTTTTACCAAAAGTGACCGTGCCGGTGGGAGCAGCATTGTTCTCGAGCACCACGTACTTGTGTGTGCTACCGCTCGCGCCGAGGTCTACCGGGGCGGTCCAGCTCAGGCTCACCGTGCCGGCGGTCGCCGTCTCCGTTGCGCTGAGCTTGGTCGGTGCGCCGGGAGCTGCGCTGCCCGTGTCGATCTTCGACGAAGCGGAAGTCGCGGTGTCGGAAGTGCTGCTGACCGCCGTCACCTTGTAGCTGTAGGTGGTCCCGGCAACAGGAGCCGAGTCGGTCGCCAGGGCTCCCGCACTTGCCGTTCCGCTGGGGCTCGTGGAGTCCCTGTAGCTAGTGCCAGTGACGTCGGCGATGACGACGCCGTTTCGGACCACCTGGTACTTGAGGCCTGTCGTCGGGTACGCCGGCGCCGTCCACTTGATGGTGTTGCCCTCGGTGTTCTTAGCGCTCACAGCAGCGGTGTTCACCGTGGAGAGCGACACCAGGGTCGGCGCTTCGGGGACCACCTTCGAGGACGTGAGCGGCTCCGCAGTTACGGGAGTCGTCGTCGCCGGGGACTTGGCCGCAGTGCCGTTGAGTGACTGGGCGTTCTCCGCGTAGACCTCGAAGCTGTAGGTGTTGCTGGTCGTGAGGGAAGTCACGATCGCGCTCGTCGAGGCCGTCGAGTTCTTGCCAGTGGTGCTTGGGCTCACGATCTTCGCAGCCGCGTAAGCCGCTGTGCCGGTCTTGTCCTCGACGAAGTACTTCTTCACTTCGGAGCTGCCGCTGTTGGACGGGGCCGCCCAGGTCAGCTTGACTGCCTTCGGTCCGACGACCGTGGCCGTCAGGCTCTGCGGTGCGGAGGGCGCTGCGCTGGTGGACACGGCCGCAACCGCGCTCGCGGTTGCGGAGACCTCCTGGGAGGCGGCCGACATGCCCACCGAGTTGATCGCCTTGACGGTGAAGTACTCGGTCGTGCCGTTGGCCACCGTGACGGTGGTCGAGACGGTCGACGCGGACGTGGCCGGGATCGGCACGCTGCCGTTCACCGGGGTGGTGGACTCACCGCCTGACTTGGTGCCGGCATAGACGTTGTAGCCGGTTGCATTCGTCGACGAGTTCCACTTCAGGGTGACCTGACCGTTGCCTCCGGTGGCGGTGACGCCGGTCGGGGGGAGCGGGGCGGTGCTGGTGCTCGGCGTGGCCGTCACCACCGAAGACGCCGTGCCGGCTCCTGCGGCGTTGCTCGCCACCACGTCGAAGTAGTAGGCGGTGCCGTTGGTCAGGCCGCTCACCACGTCGCTCGTGGTAGACCCACTCACCTTCACCTGCGAGGTGAGAGCGTTGGAGGCGGTGCCGTAGTTGATGGTGTAGCCGGTCGGCGAGCCCGAGGCCCCAGTCCACGAGAGCGCCACTGCACCGTCGCCCGCCGTAGCGGTCAGCGAGCCGGGCGCACCGGGCGTGACGGCGGTAGCGGCGGCACTCGCCTCGTTGGAGAAGGCACCCTGGCCGTAGGAGTTGACCGCCGCGACCTCGAAGTAGAAGGTCCCCGAGTTGGGAACCGCCACGGTGTAGCTCGTCCCACTGATCAGCACGTCCTTGTTGGCTGCGGTCGTGCCCGACTCACCACCGGAGGTGGTGCTGAAGTAGACGTTGTAGCCGTCGACGGTGCTGCCGGTGGGGGCCGTCCACTTGAGAGCGACCTGCCCGACGCCGGCGGGTGTCGCGGTGAGGCCGGTCGGAGCTCCAGGGGCGCTCGCGGTCACGGTCGTGGCGTTGGGGGCTACGTGCAGGGTCGCCGCACCGGCGATCCCGGGGATGCCCATCGTGGTCATTGCCGTAGCGACACCGGCGATCCCGAGCCGCTTCAGGGTCCTCTTCTTCTGGTCAAGCATCGTGTTTGGTCTCTTCCTCTCAACGTTTGGATTGGGGACTTCGCCCCTGGCCGGTAGGCGCCTCACGGGCACCGTTCAATGCGTCGTTGCTCGTTTGATCAACCGGGTTACAGCGGCGTCGCACCCCCTTCGGATACGCGGCGGAGCAAGGGGTCCACGTCGTCGACGGAGGCTACCACGCGGGACACGGCGGTCGGTGGACCATAACCAGGGTGACGCCCGGGAACCCCGAACGGTTCCCGGTCGCAGCAAGAAATCTCCGCTGTCTGGTCCATCGATGCGCTCCAGCTCCTGGTCGTTGCCCGCAGGGCCCAGCTGCCGGACGGGGCATCGCCACTGCGACGGCGGATGTCCCGGCTCGGCACGCGACGTGCTCGGGCCTCCACCTGGGGTAGCTACCCGAAGGCTACGCGCCCGAAACCGCCTCGGCAAGGAATGCGAGGTCAAGGTCTGCGGGAGCTCGGGTCCAAACGTGAGGTTCTGGTCGAAAAGGGATGTACAGGTCTGCAACAGCGGCCTGCGCGACTGCGGGCTGGAGCAGCCGGAGCATCGACCCCCGGTCTGCGGACGGCCGCAGGGCCGGCCGACGAGCCGGCAGGCAGCCGGCAGCGCCGGACCGGCCGGCGCCGGCGAGTCGACTACGATCGCAGGTCCAGGCGCCGGCGGACGGACCCTGCCGGCCGACCAGGAGGTCTGCGTGGAGCCCGAGGACGACCAGCGGCCCGAGGGGGCCCCCGAGCCGGCGGTGGAGCCCGGCGAGGCTGCGGCACCCGAGGCGCCCCCCTCGGCGGTTGGCGAGACCGGGGCGCCGGCCTTCGAGCGCGGCAAGGGCCCTGGCTTCGTGGTCTGCACCGCCCGGAGCGGCTCGACGCTGCTGCGCTGGCTGCTCGACAGCCACCCCGAGATCGCGTGCCCGAGCGAGACCGAGATCGCCGACCTGGCCCGCCATGCCGAGTCGGTCGCAGGTCGCCTCGGCCTCGCCGACGGCCGGGAGGCCGCGGATGCCGTCGCCCGCTCGAGCGTCGAGTCGCTCATGTCCTCCTACCTGGCCACCAAGGGCAAGGCCCGCTGGTGCGACAAGTCGCTATCGACCGTCGAGCACGTCGACCTCGTCGCCCGGGTCTGGCCGGAGGCGAGCTTCGTCTTCCTCTACCGCCACTGCATGGACTTCATCGGCTCGGCGCTCGAGGCCGAGCCGTTCGGCCTGGAGGCCTACGGCTTCTCCGACTTTGCCCGGTCGCACCCGACCAACCACGTCGCAGCGCTCGCCGCCTACTGGCACGACCGGACCACCCGGATGCTGAAAGCCGAGTCGGAGCTGGCCCCCGAGCGCCGGGTCCAGGTGCGCTACGAGGACCTGGTCGCCGACCCCGACGCCACCCTCGCCCCGGTCTGGGAGCTGCTCGGCGTCGCCCCGCTGGCCGGGACCTCCGAGGCCGCCTTCGGCCAGCGCCACGACGGCGGCGGGCCGGCGGACCACAAGATCTGGCTCACCCGCGGGGTCCACGGCGAGTCGGTGGGGCGCGGGGCGCGCATCCCCCCCGGGCACATCCCCGTAGGGCTGCGGGGCCCGATAAACGAGCAGCTCGCCACCCTCGGCTACGCCCAGCTCGACCAGCACTGGGGCTGCGCCGGCCCGCCGCCGGCCGAGGAGGGCGAGCCCACCCGGGCCGAGCTGCGCATCGTCGACGGGCACCGCCTGCTCTGGCGCACGGTGCTCGACCTCACCGCCGGCGAGAGCATCGACCCGGCCACCATCCCGCCGGCCCCGGTGGTCGTGGCGCTCGAGCGCCGGGTGATCCCCGAGCTGGTCGCCGAGCGCAGCGCCCTGGCCTCGGCCACGAGGCGGCGCGACGTGCGCTGGTACGGGCTGCCCGCCGGCAGCTACGACGCCGAGCGGCTCTACTTCGACAACCTGATCGAGCTGCTCGCCTCCAACGGCGAGCTGCTCTGGAAGCTGACCGACCAGACGCCGGTGGAGGCCTGAGCGCCGGGCATCATCTGCCGGGCCCAATCCGTTCGCCGCTCCCGCCCGTAGTTAGGGATAAGGCACAGGTGGACGACGAGCACGGGAGGTAGCGCGATGGGATGGTTCACGAGCAAGCGGGCGGTGGCGGCGGGCGGGGTGCTTGCCCTCGGGCTGTTCGCCTCGGCGTGCGGTTCCTCCTCCACCGCCGCCTCGTCGCCGGCGGCCACCTCGGGGGCCAAGGCGTCGACCTCCTCGACCTCGGGCACCTCGGGGTCCTCCGGCTACAGCTCCTCGGGCTACGGCTCCTCGGGCAGCTCCGGCACCTCCGGGGCCTCGGGGACCTCGTCTTCGACCAGCGGGGCCGCGGCGGTGGCGCTCACCTCGGTGCCCAAGGTCGGCAAGGTGCTGGTCGACAGCGCCGGCTACACCCTCTACATGTTCAGCCTCGACACCAACCACCAGCCGCACTGCAGCGGCTCGTGCGCGACGGCGTGGCCCCCGCTGCTGTCCACCGGCAAGCCCACCGCCGGCAGCGGGGTCAGCGCGTCGCTGCTCGGCACGGTGAAGGACGCCGACGGCAAGACCCAGGTGACCTACAACGGCTGGCCGCTCTACACCTTCTCCGGCGACACCAAGCCGGGTGAGGCCACCGGCCAGGGCCTCGACGCCTTCGGCGGCAAGTGGGCGGCGGTCACCTCGGCGGGGACCGCCGTCGGGGCCAGCACCACCTCGTCGAGCAGCTCGACCGGGGGCGGCTGGTAGCCGATGGGCACAGGCGCCGAGGTAGCCGTAGCTTGCGACGTGCGCCGCATCGGGTCCCCCGTGGACAAGCTCGGCGACGAGGCCCTACTCGCCGGCCTCGGCGCGGGCGACGAGGAGCTCACCGCGGCGTTCGTCCGGCGCTTCGGCCCCAAGGTCTACGGGGTGGCCCTCGCGATCCTCGGCGACCAGGCCGCCGCCGAGGACGTCTCCCAGGCCGCCTTCGAGCGGGCCTGGCGCCACGGCAGCTCCTACGACCCGCGACGCGCGACGGTCGGCACCTGGCTGGCGGCGGTCACCCGTAACCTGGCGATCGACGCCGCCCGGGTGCGCCGGCCCACGCCGGTCGACCCGAGCGCCCTGCTCGAGGCCGCCGGGGTGGTGCGGGTCGGGACAGAAGCCGAGGTGCTCGCCGGGGAGACGGCCGCCGAGCTGCGCGCCGCGCTGCGCCGGCTTCCACCCGAGCAGGCCAGGGCAGTGGTGCTCTGTGGCCTCGCCGGGCTGTCGGCCTCCCAGGTGGCCGAGGCCGAGCAGATCCCCCTCGGCACCGCCAAGACCCGGATCCGCACCGCGATGGGCCGCCTGCGGGTGGCGCTCGCCGACCCGGGGGGCTGCGATGACTGACCAGGGCTGCGGGGAGGTGAGCGACCTGCTGGCCGAGCTGGCCCTCGGGGTCGCCGACGCCGAGGGGCGCGCCGGCGCCCTGGCGCACCTCGAGATCTGCGCCGGCTGCCAGGCCGAGCTGCGCTCCTTCGCCGACACCGCCGACGCCCTCGCCTCCCTCGCCCCCGAGGTGGAGCCCCCGGCCGGCTTCGAGCAGCGGGTGCTCTCGACCCTCGGCGCCGCCCGCCGCGGCGGCGTGCCGGCGCCGGCGGGCACCCCGGCGACGTGCGCGGGCCCCCCTCGCCCGTCCCGGTCGGGCGGCTCTCTTCGCAGGACGCACGCCAGACGACCCTCCGGATCCCCCGCCCCGCCAGGACGGGGGCCGGCGGGCTGGTCACGCCGGGCCCGGCACCGGGCGCTGCTCGCCAGCGCGGCCGCCGTCGTCGTCGTCGGCCTCGCGGCGGCGGGCCTCGCCCTCTCGGGGGCGGGAGGCAAGCCGGCGCCGGCCAAGGCAGTGCTCACCGGCGCGCTGGTCTCCGGGCACCGCCACCTCGGCCAGGTGGTGGTGATGCGCGACCGCTCGGCGTTGGTGTCGGTCGCGGTCCACGGCGAGGCCGGTGTCGCCTGGGTGCGCTGCGAGCTGGTGGACGCCGGGGGCAAAGCCGTGACGATCGGGAAGTTTGCCCTGTCGGACGGCTCGGGCGACTGGGCCGCCGGCGCCGGAGCTGCGGCGTGGGAGGCCCACGAGGCGCTGCTGGTCGACGCCGCCACCGGCCGGGTCGTGGCCCGCGCCGAGCTGGCCGCTTCCTGACGCCACCGAGCTGGGGCCGGGCCGGGCTCGCCAGCACCGGGCCGATCGCCTCCGGGGCGGCCGGAAAGGGGACGGCGAGGACTTTCCCCCCAGGTGCAATCCGTTCGAGCCTCCCGAACGTACATGGGCTCGAAGATCCCCTACAGGAGGCAAGCACATGGGTTGGTTCACCAGGAAGAAGGCGGTCGCGGCGGGGGCGGTGCTCGGCGCCGGGATGCTCGCCGCAGCCCTCGCCCCGTCGGTCGCCGGCGCGACCCCGGCGGCGCCTTCGGGCCCGAGGGCATCGGTCACCTCGGCGTCGCCCGCGATGGCCCGGGGCGCAGTGGTCGGCCTCGCCGCCGAGCCGAAGGTCGGCGCGGTGCTGGTCGACGCAGCCGGCCACACCCTGTACCTGTTCAGCGCCGACGCCAACCACCACCCGCACTGCGCCGGGGCCTGCGCCACCGCCTGGCCGCCGCTTCTCACCACCGCCAAGCCGGTCGCCGGCAAGGGCGTGAAGGCCGGCCTGCTCGGCACCGTCCGGGACCCCGACGGCAAGGTCCAGGTCACCTACCACGGCTGGCCGCTGTACACCTTCAGCGCCGACACCAAGCCACACGAGGCCACCGGCCAGGGCATCGTCGCCTTCGGCGGCAAGTGGGCGGCGGTGAACGCGGCGGGGACCGGCGTCGGGATGGCGATGGCGCCGACGATGGCCCGGGGCGCGATGGTCGGCCTCGCCTCGGAGGCCAAGGTGGGCGCCGTGCTCGTGGACGCTTCGGGCCACACGCTGTACGCCTTCTCCAAGGACGCCGACCACCAGAGCCACTGCACCGGGGCCTGCGCCACGGCCTGGCCGCCGCTGCTCACCACGGCCAAGCCGGTCGCCGGCAAGGGCGTGAAGGCCGGCCTGCTCGGCACCGTCCGGGACCCCGACGGCAAGCTCCAGGTCACCTACCACGGCTGGCCGCTCTACACCTTCAAGGGTGACACCAAGGCCCACGAGGCCACCGGCCAGGGCATCGTCGCCTTCGGCGGCAAGTGGGCGGCGGTGAACGCGGCGGGCAACCCGGCCGGGGTCACCACCACGTCGTCGAGCAGCCCGAGCGGGGGCGGCTGGTAGCAGGCCTGCTCGCCGGGTCGGCGGGGCGTGGGCTCGCCGGCCCGCTTCGCCGGCTTTGCTCGCCGGCCCGCTTCGGGCGTGGGCCGGTTGGCTTTCTTCCTTCAGGACTCCTCTCGCCGGGACCGGGCCGCGTGGCCGGGCTCCGGCGGGGGGAGCCCGGTTCGCGTCCCGGCGCGTGGGGCCTTGGCGTCCGGGCTCCGGGGCGGCGGGCTCGTGGTGCACGGTGCGTGGTGCGTGGCTGTCGGGCTCATCGCACCCCGGCCCGTGGTGCCCGGCTACCGGGCTCGTGGGCTCGTCGCACCCCGGCCCGTGGTGCCCGGCCACCAACGGCGAGATCCGCCGCCTGGCCGAGGCGGGGCTCTGTCCGCCGGGTGACTCCCGGTCGGCTCAGCTAGCGGCAGCGAGCGAGCTCACCGGCTGTCACGACCCCGGAACCTCCGGCGCGATCGCTGC
>JAKARG010000124.1 GCA_021819345.1 Actinomycetes bacterium
AGACCGTCAACGACCAGAAGGGCCACCTGGCCGGTGACCGCGCGCTGGTCGAGACAGCGCGGTGCTGGGAGGCGGCCATCCGGGGTAACGACGTGCTCGCCCGCTTCGGCGGCGACGAGTTCGTCCTGGTCCTCCCTGATGCCGGCGGGCCGGAGGCAGACCGGGTGATCGGCCGGATGCGCCAGGGCAGCGGTGCCTGGCAGTGCTCGGTCGGTGTCGCCTCCTGGGAGCCGCCCGAGACCGCCGCTCAGCTCATGGCTCGGGCCGACGCGGCCCTCTACGAGGCCAAGGACAGAAGGGGACCCCGAGCCGACGCGGCGACCGGTCCGATCCGTGGGGAGGTGAACGCCTCCGGTTCTCGCCGGACCGCTGCGTCCAACCGCCGGGAGGCCGACCGGACCGACGCCGCTTGACCGCTTGGTCGTGCGCAGATGGGTCAACTTTCGGCCCCGGTTGGGCCAGCGCCGAGACCCGCGCGCCCGTAGGTAGGCGCGACGGCGGACTGGGCTCAGGCTTCCCGGTGGGGGGGGGGGCGGGGGCGCGGGAACCTATGCTGGCGCCGATGACGGAGAACCGCTCACGACGCGCGTGCCCCTCGGGAGCGGGGGTCGTCCGGCGACTCGGGAACGCCTCGCCGCCGCCTGGGCCGACGCCCAGGCGCAGGCGATCGGGGTGAGCAACTACCGCATCGACCAGGTCGAAGAGCTCGTCACGGGGGAGCTCACGCTCGACGCCGACGAGGTCGCCCGCATCGACGGCCTCGGGCGATGAGCGCGGCGCGTCCTGCAGCCACCGCGGACGGGGCCGTCCGGGGGGGCCGCCGATGAGCGGCGCCGAGGTGCTCGCCGGGCGCCGCGCGCTCGTCACTGGCGGGGGGAGCGGTATCGGTGCAGCGATCGCGCGCGACCTCGCCGGGGCCGGCGCGGTGGTCGTGCTCGTCGGCCGTCGTAGGGACCGCCTCGAAGAGCAGGTGGCGTCGATCGAGGCGGCCGGCGGTGTCGCCGAGGCGCTCCCCTTCGACCTCGCCGGCGGCGAGGGGGCTCGGTCGCTCGTCGAGCAGGCGGTCGCCCGCGTCGGTGGGATCGACCTCCTCGTGCACGCCGCCGGCCAGCAGATCCGCAAGCCGGCGCTCGAGCTCTCCCTCGCCGACTACGACAGCGTCGTCGGCCTCCACCTGCGTGCCGCTTTCGCGCTCTCCCAGGCGCTCGCCGACCACCTTCGGGCGCGCGGGGCGCCCGGCAGCATCACCTACATCGGCTCGATGACGAGCGCGCGGGTGGGGCTGCCCGACACCGTGGCCTACGCGAGCGCAAAGAGCGGGCTGCTCGGGCTGATGCGGACGCTCGCCGTGGAGTGGGCGCCGCTCGGCATACGGGTCAACACCGTCGCGGTCGGCTTCGTCGTCACCGAGATGACCAAGGACCTCTTCGAGCAGCCGGGGCGCAAGGCGATCGTCGCCCGCACCCCCGCCGGGCGCCACGGCCGCCCCGAGGAGATCGCCCGCGCAGTGACTTTCCTCGCCTCGGAGAACGCAAGCTTCATCACCGGCGAGATGCTCACCGTCGACGGGGGCTGGAGCGTCGGCTGAGGACCCGCTCGCTGGGCGGCAGCTCGGGGCGACAGGTCTCGTCGTTCCTCCGGTCTGCACCGGCGGCGGCCGACGAGCAGTCAGCGGCGTGCCGCCTGACAGACCGGGATCAGCTAGGGGACCAGGCGGACGAGCGTCGTCGTCTCTCCTCCCCTGGAGCCGTACCCATTCGCGTCGTCGATCCGCTCACGAGCCGGCGGCCACCACGGGGCCAGGATTGCGCTCGCTGAAATTGTGCTGCTGGTGCCAGTAGGGGTAGATCCTGCGCGTCTCGCTGACCTTGTCGAGCCGCGTCGACTGGCTGGAGGTCAGCCCCCAGCCGAGCGCCCCCAGGTCCTCCACGAGCTGCTGCTCTGTCCGGACACCGAGGACGATCGAGGAAACCGCCGGGCGGTGCAGCAGCCAGTTGAGCGCGATCTGCGGTATGGACTTGCCCGTCTCCTGGGCCAGCTCGTCCAGGACGTCGACGATGCCGAAGAGCAGCCCCTCGTCTTCGACGTCGGTCACTTCCGTGGGTACGGCCAGCCGGCTCCCGAGCGGCGAAGGAGCCCCTCGTCTCACCTTGCCGGTCAGACGGGCCTGGGACAGGGGGCTCCAGACGACCGCGCCGACGCCTTGGTCCAGGCTGAGCGGCATGAGCTCCCACTCGAACTCGCGGGCGGCCAACGAGTAGTGGACCTGGTGGGCCACGTGTCGGCTCCAGCCGTAACGGTCCGAGACCGACAGCGACTTCATCAGCTGCCAACCCGAGAAGTTCGAGCACCCCAGGTACCTGACCTTGCCGTCGCGCACGAACTGGTCGAGGGTGCTCATGACCTCCTCCTGGCGCGTGAAGGCGTCGAAGCCGTGTAGGTAGTAGATGTCGACGTAGTCGGTCCCGAGGCGCCGAAGGCTCCCATGGAGCGCCTGCAGCAGGTGGAACCTCGAGCTCCCCACGTCGTTGGCGCCGACGGCGCCGCCGCGAAACGATGCCTTGGTCCCGATGAGCACCTGGTCCCGTCGGCCCGATATGGCCCGGCCGAGGATCTCCTCGGCCCGGCCATCCGAATAGACGTCGGCGGTGTCGAAGAAGTTCGCTCCTGCGTCCATCGCGATTCCGATGATGCGGCGAGCTTCGTCGAGCTGGATGTCCCCCCATGACCCGGTCTGATTGCCTCCGGCAAACGTGGCTGTGCCTATCGACAGCACCGGAACCCTGAGCCCTGAGCTCCCGAGGAAGCGATACTCCATCGTCATTTCCTACTCCTCTACGACCCCTGGCTCCGTCAGGTGAGGGTAGTCGCTCTGCCAGCGCGACCCAGGGGTAGCGACGGTAGCGGGCTTCGATCTGGGATCCGGTGCGGTCCGGGGGGCCACCGCATCGAGTCGGTGGGGGTGGGCGACCGGGTGGCGGCCGGACCTGATCGAGCGGACCATCATCCGTGGACCGGGTAGCACGCGTCATCGCTACCTGGCGCTACACGGGGGCGGCCGCAGCCGGTGCCCTGCTGTGCCGCCCCCGGCTCCTCCCGGCAGCGGCGGCCTCCTGCTCGCTGGCGGTAGGGTCGGGCGGTGGCAGGCTCTTCTGTAGGCACGGCCGGGCAGCGACCACTCGGTCGCAGCGGCATCTCGGTGAGCGCGGTGGGCTTCGGGGCTTGGGCCATCGGTGGGCCGGCCTACCGCGACGGCCGTCCGATCGGCTGGGGTGAGGTGGACGACGAGGAGTCGGTGGCAGCCATCCACGCCGCCTTCGATGCCGGGATCAGCTTCTTCGACACCGCCAACATCTACGGGGCCGGGCACAGCGAGCGGGTGGTGGGCCGGGCCCTCTCCGGGCGGTGGGAAGAGGTGGTGATCGCCACCAAGTTCGGCAACCTCTTCGACGAGGAGACCCGCCAGGCCACCGGCACCGATGCCTCACCAGCTTCCATCCGCAAGCAGTGCGAGGCCAGCCTCGAGCGCCTGGGCACCGAGGTGATCGATCTCTACCAGTTCCACCTCGGCAGCTACGACCTGGGAGCAGCCGAGGAGGTGGTGGCCACCCTGGAGGAGCTGGTGGAGGCAGGCAAGATCCGTTCGTTCGGCTGGAGCACCGACGATCCGCAGCGGATCGCCCTCTTCGCCCGCAGCCCGCATTGCGCCGCGGCCCAGGTGCACTTCAATGTGGTCGACGACAGCCCGGCCGTGGTGCAAGCCCTCGAGAGCCTCGGGCTCGCCGGCATCAACCGGGGGCCGCTCGCCATGGGTGCCTTGACCGGCAAGTTCGACCGGGGGACCACCTTCGGGGGCGACGACGTCCGGAGCCGCTTCGACTTCGAGCACGGCGACGAGCGGCGCCTGCTCCGGGCCCTGGAGGGAGTCCGGGAGGTGCTCAGCGCTGGCGGTCGCTCGCTGGCCCAGGGGTCCCTGTGCTGGCTGCTGGCTCGCAGCCCGTCGTTCGTACCCATCCCCGGCATCCGGACCGTGGCCCAGGCACGGGAGAACGCCGGGGCCATCGGCCACGGGCCCCTTGCGCCTGAGCAGATGGACGAGGTCGAGAGGATCCTCGCCGGCCTCGGCCTGCGCTGACTTGTCGGAACGCTGGGGGCGGCCGCAAGCTGCACTCGGTTCGGTCCGAGCGACCACCTGCCTCCCCGCCGGGGTCCCGGGTCAGATCCGCTCGAGCTCCGAGCCGTCGAAGAGGACCTGGAGCCCGATCGCCTCGTCGCCGGTCAGCTCCTCGCCGGCGGGTGCCGGGGCCGGGTGCTCGGCCGCGTCGAGGATCGAGGGGAGCTGGCGCCAGTCGCTGGAGCTGACGAGGAACAGCTGGGAACGGTCCAAGACGTAGTGGACCGCCTTGGAGATCGCCTGGGCGTCGCTCAACGGCTCGTACCAGCTGAGCCGGCGCTCGCCCTCTGATGGCCCGCCCTGCCAGCGGCGGCGGGCGATCGCCTTGATCGCCTGGCAGGCGACCTGACGCTCCTCGCAGATCCCGAGCAGCCGCTCGACATCCTCCCGGTAGGCGGGGTTGGCGAGCAGGGGGGCGTTGTAGGGGAAGAGGACAGAGTCGAAGGGGAAGCGCTCCAGGCTGCGCAGGTGCATCCCCGGGATCCGGGTGCCGTGGCCGGTGACCCCGATGAAGCGCACCAGCCCCTCCTCACGGGCTGCGGCCAGCGCCTCCACGGCCCCTCCAGGAGCGAAGGCGGTCTGCCACTCTTCCTCCTCCACCAGGTTGTGCAGCTGGATCAGGTCCACCTGGTCGACCTGCAGCCGCTCGAGCGAGCGTTCCAGGCTGGCTCTTGCCTCCGCTCCGATCCGGTCCCCGGTCTTGGTGGCGAGGAAGAACTTGCTGCGGTGCTCGGGCATCCAGGGTCCCATCCGCAGCTCGGCCTCGCCGTAGCTGGCGGCGGTGTCCAGGTGGTTGATCCCCCGGGCCAGCACCAACTCGAGGACCCGGTCCGCCTCATCCTGGGTGACCTCTCCGAGCCCTGCAGCCCCGAAGATGACCCGCGTGCTGAGATGCCCGGTCCGCCCGAACTCTGCAGTCTCCATCACGGCTTCGAGCGTACCCGCGAAGAGGCGGCGGCGCTGGCGTCTCGCTCGGCGGGGCGCGTCGGTGGAGGTCGGCCGAGTGACCGACGATCCGCTCGCTTGACGCATCTGGGGGCGGGATGGGAGAGTGCGAGAGCGGCTCGTCGTCCCCGGCGCCGCCGGAGCGGCCGTCACTGATCTCTGGGGAATTGCCATGACAGCAGGCGACGGTGCTCTGGCGGACCTGCGCAGCCGGAGGTGGTTCGACAATCCCGAGAACCCCGGCATGACGGCGATCTATCTCGAGCGATATCTCAACTGGGGCCTCACGCGCGAGGAGCTGCAGTCGGGCAAGCCGATCATCGGCATTGCCCAGACCGGATCGGATCTCTCTCCCTGCAACCGCCACCACCTGGAGCTCGCCACCCGCGTGCGGGAGGGGATCCGCGAGGCGGGCGGCGTCGCCATCGAGTTCCCGGTGCACCCGATCCAGGAGACGGGCAAGCGGCCGACGGCGGCCCTCGACCGCAACCTCGCCTATCTCGGTCTGGTAGAGGTCCTCTACGGCTACCCGATCGACGGGGTGGTGCTGACCACCGGGTGCGACAAGACCACGCCTGCTTGCATCATGGCGGCCGCCACGGTCAACATTCCGGCGATCGTCCTCTCGGGCGGCCCGATGCTGAACGGCTGGATGGGAGGCGAGCGCATCGGATCGGGGACGACGGTCTGGAAGGCCCGCCAGCTCTACGCCACCGGGGAGCTCGACGCTGCCGGGTTCATCGACCTCGTGGCGGCCACCGCGCCCTCTGCGGGGCACTGCAACACGATGGGCACTGCCACGACGATGAACTGCATGGCCGAGGCGCTCGGGATGAGCCTCCCCGGATGTGCCGCCATCCCCGCCCCCCACCGCGAGCGCGCCCAGATGGCCTACCGCACCGGCAAACGCATCGTGGAGATGGTGCGCGAGGACCTGAAGCCCTCGGACGTGCTCAGCCGGGAGGCGTTCGAGAACGCGATCGTCGTCAACTCGGCGATCGGCGGCTCGACCAACGCCCAGATCCACCTCACGGCGATCGCCCGCCACGCCGGCATCCCCCTCGAGGCCGAGGACTTCCAGCGGGTCGGCTTCGCCGTGCCCTGCATCGTGGACCTGCAGCCGACCGGCAAGTTCCTCGGGGAGGACTTCCACCGAGCGGGCGGAGTGCCGGCGGTGGTGAACGAGCTGATGGCCCACGGCCTCCTCCACGAGGAGGCGCTCACGGTCAACGGCTCGACGATCGGGGACAACTGCCGCCGGCAGTCCTCCGCCGACCGGCAGGTGATCCGCAGCTTCGAGGACCCGCTCATGGAGAACGCCGGCTTCCTCGTGCTCCACGGCAACCTCTTCGACTCGGCGATCATGAAGACGAGCGGGATCGACGCCGAGTTCCGAGCTCGCTACCTCTCCGACCCGGAGCATCCGAACGTCCTCGAGGGGAAAGCGATCGTCTTCGAGGGTCCCGAGGACTATCACGCCCGCATCGACGATCCGGCCCTCGGGATCGACGAGCATTGCGTCCTGTTCATCCGCGGCGCCGGACCGATCGGCTATCCGGGCGGTGCCGAGGTCGTCAACATGCAGCCGCCCGCCATCCTCATCAAAGAAGGTGTGCATGCGCTGGCCTGTGTCGGCGACGGCCGGCAGTCGGGGACCTCTGGCTCTCCCTCGATCCTCAACGCCTCGCCCGAGGCGGCGGCCGGGGGTGGCCTCGCGCTGCTGAGGACCGGGGACCCGGTGCGGATCGACCTCGGGGAGCGCCGAGCCGACGTCCTCGTGGACGAAGACGAGCTGGACGTGCGCCGCCGGGAGCTCGAGAAGGCTGGCGGCTTCCCCATCCCGCCTTCCCAGACGCCGTGGCAGGAGATCCAACGCGAGCTCGTCCTGCAGTTCTCCGAGGGAATGGTGCTTGGCCCGGCGGTGAAGTACCAGCGCGTGGCCCAGACGATGGGCGTGCCCCGCGACAACCACTGAGGCGCTCGGGCGAGCCCGGCGGCGCATCGACCGACCGGGCTGGTCCGCCGGCTAGGGGGCAGCGACCGTCGTCTTGCCCACTCCCCGGATGAGTTGCCCGTTCCCCGGAGGCCGGCGATCGGGACCATTGCGGGTCAGCGAGGTCACGGCCGAAGGCTGTGCCGGGGGCTCGGGCCGTCCCCCGAGGTCGCAAGAGACGGTAGCCGTGGGCTCGTAGGCGCGCTGCGAGGTAGTGCTCGAAGGCCACGCCGTCCATCTGGTCGATCTGTTCGGCGCTCGATTGTCTCGGCTCGATGCACGCTCGACTCGCCTGGAGCCGAGCGCACCGAGCAAGCCAACGACCAGTAGCGCGTCGGCGAGCCCCCACGGGGCAGGCAGGCTCGCCACTGCGAGCCCGGCGCCAAGAGCGAGGACCCACGAACGCGACGTCAACCACGACGCGTGGGCGCCGCCAGTCCGGGCTCGCTCGCACCCGGGTAGCGGGGGCGGCTCGGAGCTGTCCATCCAGGTCCGGTAGGCGGAGGTGGGCCTGCTCCCGGGCCCGGTGGAGAAGTCGGCTTCGATCTCCGCCGTGCCAGCAGAGGGTGGCACGGCGAGGACCTCGTAGTACGAATCGGGTGATGACCACGGTTGCGAGAGGAAGCTATGTTGCAGCATAAGAAGCTATGAGTTAGACTGACGATGTACGATCGGCAGTCCAGGAGGATCACGATGCACCCCGTAGAGGTAGTCCTGGTCGGAGCGGCGATAGCTGCGGGCACGACGGGCACCTCGCCCGGCTACGTGCCCAACCTGAGCCCCAACGAGAACGGCCTGCCGGGCACCAAGGTCCTGCTCGACCTGGCCAACGGTCTCGGTTTCTGGGCGCTCATCGCAGCCGTGGTGGGCATCGTCGTGGGAGGCGTGGTGTGGGCCTTCGGCCACTACTCGGGCAACTTCCAGCAGTCCTACAACGGCCGCAAGGGGGTCATGGTTGCCGGTCTGGCTGCGTTGCTCATCGGGGGTGCTTCCCAGATCGTGAGGTTCTTCGTGGGCCAGGGGAGCCAGTTCTGATGGCCGGCATGGGCCTGGTCGTCGGAGCGACGCTCGCTTCCGCGGGCTCGAAGCCCGTCGTAGGGGTGGCCACAGCGAGGTCGGCCGGCGTCGTCTCTGCGCTCCCGGGGATGGGCCTGCTCGACCCGATCTCCTCGCTCGGCAGCGCGATCGCCAAGCTCGCAGCTCGAGCGGTCTTCGCGCTGTTCACCACTTCGGCTCGGCAGGCGGCCACCTGGGTGGTGGGCCAGGTCCTGCACGTGGCCTCGACCGCCAGCAGCATCGAGCTCGGCCGCGGCAGCTGGTTCGCCGGCACCTTCCCCCAGGTGGTGCCGCTG
>JAKARG010000125.1 GCA_021819345.1 Actinomycetes bacterium
TCACCGCGGTCGGTCTGGCTGACGTAGACGTGCAGGGTCCCAGAGACCACCACCGCATCGAGGAACACCTTCACCGGCTCGGTCACCGCGGCCTGCAGCGGGTGGGTGATCACCGGCATCCTCACCCCCACCATGTCCGACAGCAGCGTCGCGTGCCCGGCGGTGCAGTTGACCACCACCGGCGTCGAGACCCGCCCCCGAGTGGTCTCGACCGCGGTCACCCTGCCCCCGGCGGTGTCGATGCCGAGCACCTCGGTCCGCTGGTGGATCTCCACCCCCCGGGCGTCGGCGCCCCGCGCGTAGCCCCAGTTGACCGCGTCGTGACGGACCGTGCCCCCCGGGGGGTGGTAGAGCGCCCCGAGCACCGGGTAGCGGGTATGGCTCGAGGTGTCGAGGTAGGGGACGATCCTCTTGATCTCCGCCGGCTCGATCACCGACGAGTCGATCCCCTCCAGCTTGTTGACCTCCGCCCGCCACGCCATCGTCCGCAGGGACGCGTCCGAGTGCGCCAGAGTCAGGTGGCCCCGTTGGGAGAACATCACGTTGAAGTTGAGGTCGGCCGAGAGGTGCTCGTAGAGCCTGACCGAGCGGTCGTAGAAGCGCACCCCCTCGGGGGTCAGGTAGTTGGAGCGCACGATCGCAGTGTTCCTGCCCGAGTTGCCCCCGCCCACGTAGCCGCGGTCGAGGACCGCCACCCGGCGCATCCCGTGGTTGACCGCCAGGTAGTAGGCGGTCGCCAGGCCGTGGATCCCCGCTCCGACCACCACCACGTCGTAGCTGGAACGCAGGTCGCACTCCCGCCAGACCCGTGGCCAGGAGCCGTGTCGCATGCCGTGGCGGACCAGCTCGAGCGCCGAGTACCGGGCCGGCCGGCTCACCCGGGAGCCGGCACGGCCACCCGACCTCCCCGACCTCGCCCCCGAGCTGCCCCTGCCCCCGAGCAACGTGTCTCCCACCCTCAGCGCCTCCCACCCTCAGCCGAACCGACAACGACTGTAGTCGAGGCAGGAAACACTGTCCACCCCTAGTGGACCGGGCGACCGGAGGTCGCCGAGGTGTCGTGGGCGATGACCGAGAGGAAGCGGACCGGGGTGCGAGCGAGGCGGGTCGGCCCGTGGGGCACGCCGCCGTCGAACTGCAGCGCGTCGCCGGGGTGCAGCTCGTAGCGGTCCGCGCCGAAGCCGTACTCGACGACGCCCTCCAAGGCGTAGAGCAGCTCGACGCCGGAGTGCTGGAAGAGCGGGAACACCTCGTGGGAGTCGGTGAGGGTGACGAGCAGCGGCTCCATGATCCGCTGCGCGCCGCGCACCCCCCCGAGGGACTGGTAGTGGTGCCCGGCGCGGGTCCCCTTGCGCACGATGTCGATGCCCTGGCCGGCTTTGACCAGCACCGCTCCGTGCTCCTCCTCGAGGCCCCGGAAGAACGAGGTGAGCGGCACCGAGGTCGCCGCAGCCAGCTTCACGAGGGTCCCGAGGCTGGGCGACGCCTGGGCGTTCTCGATCTTCGAGAGCATCCCCTTGGAGATGCCGCTCCGGTCGGCCAGCTGCTCGACGGTGAGGCCGAGCTCTGTCCGGCACTCCCGGACCCGCCGGGCGATCACCCACCCTACGGTCGCCTCGGCCAGCTCCAGGGAGGGCTCGGAGCGCCCCGAGGGCTCGGCGAGACCCGCAGGGCCTGCGGTCTCCGAGGGTCCCGCGGTCCCCGAGGGCTCTGCGGTCTCCGAGGGTCCTGTGGCGGCAGGTCCTTTGCCGGCGGCCGGCGCAGACCGCTTCCGCCTCTGGACCATCGGCTCCCAGGCTACCTGGCCGGGCACACACAGAGCACGGCTCCCCACGGGTCGGCCATCACCGTCCAGGAGGTCCCGGCCTCGGAGACCTCGCCACGGACCGTGGCGCCGAGGCGGCGGAGGCGCTCGACCGTGCCGGCCGGGTCCTCGACCCTCAGGTCGAGGTGCACCCGGCTCGCCGGCGCCGGTGCTCCTACCTCCTGGAGCACGAGGACCGGCCCCACCGTCCCGGCCGGAGGGCCGAGCACCAGGTACGGCGGGCGGCGATAGCGGAGCTCGTAGCCGGCGGCGGCCGCCCAGAAGCGGGCCGCTCCCTCGGGGTCGCTGCAGTCGAGGGTGACCTCGATGCTCGGCACTGCTCTCCTCTCCCGCCCGGCCGCCGGCCGCTGCCACCGGGCACCCCGGCACTGTCCAACCTGCCGGGCAGCGGCGGCCCTGCAGATGTCAGCCCTACAGGTGTCGGCCCCGTCAGTGCCCGGGGCTCTCCCATCCCTCCGGCGGGCCCGGAGGAGCCCAGTCCTCCCCGACGGTACGTGAGCCCGCGACCCAGGGTCCGAGCTCGGGCTGGGGGAACTTGGCATGGCGCTCCTTCAGCGCGATGCCGTAGGAGTTGCCGGACTGGAGGTGCTTGACCAGGACCTTGCGAGCTATCTCGTCCTCCCTCCCGGCGGGGATCGGGAAGTAGATCTTCAGGAACGAGTTCGAGTAGCGGTCGAAGACCGCCGGGACGCCGTCTTCGACCAGGAGGGTGACGTCCTCCAGCCAGTTGATGTCCCCGCCGGGGGTGGCAGCCAGCAGGTCGACGTCCTCGACCAGGGAGAGGTCGTGCTGGTAGTCGAAGCTGCGCCCGGCGAGGCGCTCGGCGTCGATCCCGATCGAGCGGTCCGACCCGGTCTCGTAGTTGCTCCTGGTGCTCACCGTCAACCTCCGAGCTCGGCAACGTGCTTGGCGAGGAGGGCCTTGATCTCCCCGAGGGCCCGCTCCTCGCTCACCCCCGGCACGTAGTTGGTCCCGGCGAGGGGGACCTTGGCCATGGCTGCCGCCTCGACGGTCAGCGCGCACAGGTCCTCCGGTTCGAGGCTGTGGATGTCGGTCTTGCCGCAGGCCCGGGCGAGCATCTGCACCTCGAGGGTCAGGGTGTGCAAGAAGTTGTAGACCCGCTCGGCGGCCTCGTCGACCACGAGGCGCCGGCGCAGCTCGGGGTCCTGGGTGGCGACCCCGACGGGGCAGCGCCCGGTGTGGCAGTGGTAGCACCGGCCGGCGGGCACCCCGATCGTGCCCTCGTAGTCGGTGACCCCCGGGATCTCCTTGTTGCAGTTGAGGGCCATGAGCGCCGAGTGGCCGATGGCCACCGCCTTCGCCCCGAGGGCGATGGCCTTGGCGATGTCGCCCCCGTTGCGGATCCCGCCGGCGACGACCAGGTCGACCTCGTCGGCGAGGCCGACGTCCTCGAGTGCCCGGCGGGCCTCGGGGATCGCGGCCATGAGCGGGATGCCGGTCTCCTCGGCGGCGATGTGCGGGCCGGCGCCGGTCCCTCCCTCGGCTCCGTCCAGGTAGATGATGTCGGGGCCGCACTTGGCCGCCATGCGCACGTCGTCGTAGACCCTCGCGGCGCCGAGCTTCAGCTGGATCGGGATCCGGTAGTCGGTGGCCTCGCGGATCTCCTGGATCTTGAGCGACAGGTCGTCGGGCCCGAGCCAGTCGGGGTGGCGTGCCGGGCTGCGCTGGTCGATGCCCGCCGGCAAGGAGCGCATCTCCGCCACCTGCTCGGTGACCTTCTGGCCCATCAGGTGGCCCCCGAGGCCGACCTTGCAACCCTGCCCGATGAAGAACTCGCAGGCGTCGGCCAGCATCAGGTGGTGGGGGTTGAAGCCGTAACGGCTCTGGATGCACTGGTAGTACCACTTGGTGGAGAGGTCGCGCTCGGGGGGGATCATGCCCCCCTCTCCCGAGCAGGTCGCCGTGCCCGCCATCGACGCTCCCTTGGCAAGGGCCATCTTCGCCTCGAGCGACAGCGCACCAAAGCTCATCCCGGTTATGTAGACCGGGATGTCGAGCTCGATCGGGTTCTTCGCGAAGCGTGCCCCGAGGACCGTCTTGGTCGAGCACTTCTCCCGGTAGCCCTCGATCACGAAGCGGGTGAGGGTGCCCGGCAGGAACATGAGCTGGTCCCAGTGGGGGATCGGCTTGAACATCGAGAACCCGCGCATCCGGTACCGGCCGAGCTCGGCCTTCACGTGGATGTCGTCGATCACCGCGGGCGTGAAGATGTTGCTGTGCCCGAGGATGTTGTGCTTGGCCACCTGGTCTTCCACCCTGGTTCCCTCTCCCTTGCCCCGGCTACAAGATGAGCTTGCGCTCTGCCGGCTCGAGGCTGTCGTAGTTGTAGAGCACCTTCCCGCAGACGAACTTGCGGAACCCGCTGCTCGGCTGGTCGAAGCCGTACATGCCGAGCTTGCGGTCGAGGACCTCCAGATCGGCTTCGCTCAGCTCCTCCTCGACGCAGTCGATGCCGAGGTTGGCAACCTTGCCCCCGACGTAGATCGCCCCGTCGTACATCGAGTCGCCGAGGCCGGGACCGGTGTCGCCGCAGATTATCTGGCGCCCCCGCTGCATCATGAACCCGGTGAGCAGGCCGGCGTTGCCCCCGACGAGGATCGTCCCGCCCTTTTGGTCGATGCCGGTGCGGGCACCGACGTCGCCGCGGATCACGAGGTCCCCGCCGCGAAGGGCGGCCCCGGTGAGCGAACCGGCGTTGTGCTCGACGACCACCACCCCCGACATCATGTTCTCGCACACCGACCAGCCGACCCGCCCGGTGACGGTCACCTCCGGTCCGTCGATGATCCCGAGGCCGAAATAGCCGAGGCTCCCCTCGAAGTGGATGCTGCAGCGCCGCAGGATCCCCACGCCGAGGCTGTGCTTGGCTCCGGGGTTGCGGACGGTCACGTGCTCGACGCCGCCCTCGTAGAGCAAGCGGCGCAGCTCGAGGTTGATCTGGCGGGTGCTGAGGCCGGTCGCGTCGAACGACGCCCGGTCGCCGTCTATCTCTGCGACCTTCGGCGCCACGGCGTCGGGCTCGGCGAGCCCCCGGGCGTCGTAGGTCAGCCCACGTTCGCCGACTACAGAGTCCATACCAGCGCCTCCCGCTCGTAGGGGTCGTAGGTCTCGATCTCGTGGTCGACGATCGCCCGGATGGCGACCTCCTCGGAGGCGAGGGCGACCATCGACGCGGTCTCGTAGAGCACCAGCGGCTTGGCGGCCATCTCGTCCTTGGCCACGCCGAGGCTGTCCTTGGTGACCACCACGTAGGTGAACACCCCGTCGAGGTCGTCCAGGCTCTCTTTCACCGCGGTCTCGAGCGAGACCCCGTTGGCGAGCTTCTCGGCCAGGTAGACCGCGATGATCTCCGAGTCGCACTCCGAAGCGAAGCGGTGCCCGAGGCGCTCGAGGCGCCGCCGCCACTGGTGGTAGTTGGTCAGCTGGCCGTTGTGGACGACCGCCACGTCCCCGAAGGGGTAGGCCCAGTAGGGGTGGGCGCCGGCGATGTCGACGTCGGACTCGGTGGCCATCCTGACGTGGCCGATGGCGTGGGTGCCACAGAACCTGGCGAGACCGTACTGGCGGGAGACCTCCTCGGCGTCGCCCAGGTCCTTCACGATCTCGAGCGAGCTGCCGGCGGAGAGGACCTCGCAGCCGGGGATGTCTTCGACGTGGTCGACGAGGGACTTGAGGTCTCCGTCGAAGTCGACCGTCGCCCGCAGGGCGTAGTCGGTGGTCCGGTCCACGGTGCCGACGTCTGCGCCGACCTTGGCCAGGCGGGTCGTCACCTCGTGCAGCCGGCGCTCGAGGTCCTCCTCCCAGCCGATCGAGCCGCGTTCCCGCGGGTCGGCCAGCTTGACCCGCAGCACCATGCCCTCCCCGCCCGCGCCGTAGAGGGCGTAGCCGGTCGAGTCGGGGCCACGATGCTTCATCGACTGGAGCATGGCCGTGATCTCCCGGCCGACGTCACCCGGGCCGTCCCGGTGGATCACGCCTGCAATTCCACACATATCTCGGATACCTCCTTGGTGCCCCGCCAGCAGCTCAGGGCAGGATGTCCAGGTACTCCTTCACGTCCCAATCGGTCACCGTGGAGATGAACCGGACCCACTCGTCCCGCTTGTAGTGCGTGAAGACCTTGTACATGTCACCGGGGAGCGCCGAGCGCACCACCGGGTCGTCGTCGAGGGCGTCGAGCGCCTCCCCGAGCGTCGAAGGGATGCGCCGCACCTGCTTGCCCTCCTTCATCGCGTCGTAGATGTTGCGCTCCTCGGGGGGGCCGGGATCGAGGTCCCGGTCGAGGCCGTCCTTGATGGTGGTGAGCAGGCCGGCCATCGACAGGTAGGGGTTGACCGCCGAGTCGACCGATCGGTACTCGAAGCGCCCGGGGGCCGAGATGCGAAGCGCCGTGGTGCGGTTCTGGAACCCCCAGTCGGCGAAGATCGGCGCCCAGAAGCCCGCGTCGGCGTAGCGCCGGTAGGAGTTGACCGTGGGGGCGGTGATCGCGCAGAGCCCGCGGAGGTGCTCGAGGACACCGCCGATCGCCCGCAGGCCTACCTTCCCCGGCATCCGCGGGTCCCCCGTGTCGGGCAGGAACATGTTCTCGGCTCCCTGCCAGAGCGAGATGTTGTGGTGGCAGCCGTTGGCCGAGACCCCCATGAAGGGCTTGGGCATGAAGCAGGCGAAGGCACCGCTCTCCCGGCCGACCTGGCGACAGATCTGGCGGTAGGTGCTCAGGCGGTCGGCGGTGAGCTCGGCCCGGTCGAACTGGAAGTTGAGCTCGAGCTGGCCCGGAGCGTCCTCGTGGTCCCCCTGGATCATGTCGAGGCCCATCCGCTGGCCGTAGTCGACGACCTTGTGGATGATCGGCTGGAGCTCGGAGAACTGGTCGATGTGGTAGCAGTACGGCTTGGTCAGGCCCTCGACGGTCGGCTTGCCGTCCCTGTCGGCCTTCAGCCACATCATCTCGGGCTCGCAGCCGACCCGCAGGTGCAAGCCGGTGTCCGCCTCGAATGCCGCGTGGATCCGCTTCAGGTTCCCCCGGCAGTCCGAGTCGAGGAAGGCGCCGGGGTTCTCGCGCTCCTCGCGACCGCGGAACAAGGTGCAAAAGACCCGGGCGACCTTGGGGTCCCAAGGCAGCGGGCAGAAGGTGTCGACATCGGGGAGGCCGACCAGCTCGCCGGCCTCGGCGCCGTAGCCGATGTAGTCGCCGTTGCGGTCGATGAACAGGTTGGCGGTCGAGCCGTAGACCAGCTGGAAGCCGCTGCGAGCAACCCGCTCCCAGTGGGGGGCCGGCACCCCCTTGCCCATGATCCGGCCGGTGACCGACACGAACTGGTAGTAGACGTAGGTGATCCCCTCGGCCTCGATCCGCCTCGAGACCTCCCGGATCGCCTCGTCACGCCCATCCTCGGCCAGGAACGCTTCCAGATCCGACATACCGACCTCCCCCGGGTGGGCCCGCAACCCCTCGAGGGGACCTCGGGCTTGTTTCGTGACAAGAAACCGTGACTCCTGGCAGGATACAGACCACCGATCCGGCGCGCAAGGAGGACGGTCGGTCCCCGTGGGCTCTCCAAGTGGCCGTCGGTGGCCCAGCGGTCGCCGGCGGCCCGATCCTCGCCGGCCGTCCGGCGGACCGGTGGCTCAGCCGTCGGTGCTTCCCCTGCCCCGCTCCCGCACAGTCCAGCTCGGGAGGTCGGCGACGATCCGGCGCACGTCGCGCTTCAGCTTCGGACCGTAGGCGAAGTAGAACACGGCGAGCACCACCGCCCCGGTGATCCACAGCTCGGCGCCGAGCACGAAGCCGAGGGGGACGAAGACCGCAGCGATCACCGCGAAGCCGACGAGCGCCCTCAGCTTGGCTTGGTTCACCTCGCGAGCGATGGCGGCGTACTCGGCGCCGGGGACCTCGGTGGTCTCGAAGGCCCTCCCGCATGCGGGGCAGCTCCAGGTCTCACCTGGCTGGACCCGCCCGCGCCCGCCGCACCCGCAGGTGACCACGAGCGCGAGCGGCTTCGCCATCACCCCGACCCTAGGTCGCGGCCGGGCCGGCGGTGGGCTCGGGGAAGTAGTCCTGGAACAGCGCCATGTCCGGGACCATCTCGCTGTGGTCCCGGAGCTCGACGCGGGCCCGGTCCTGGACCTTGCGCCGGAAGACGTAGAGCAGGATCGCGACCAGCTCGAGGCCGATGCCCGCGAGCAGCTCGACGTAGGTGCCGTAGCCGGTGATGCCGAAGGACGGGGCGCCGACCACGATGAAGGCGAAGTTGGCCACCGCCAGGAACCCGGCCACGAACAGCCACCCCCGCGAGAGCCTGAGCGGTCGCGGCCAGTCCTTCATGGTCTTGCGCATGATGAGCACCCCCGACAGGCACAGCACGTGGGTGAAGATGTAGCCGAGGTTGCTCGCCGCGTAGATGTCGAGCACCGAGCCGAACAGCAGCAGGAGCCCGATGTTGGTCACCATGTCGACGGTCATCCCCCGCGACGGGACGTGGTGCTTGTTGACGTAGTCGAGCCACTTGACGGTGAGGCCCTGCCTCGCGATCCCGTAGAGGGCACGCGAGCCGTCCATCGTGGCGCTGTTCATCGACAGCACGAACGAAGCCATGAGCAGCACCAGAGAT
>JAKARG010000126.1 GCA_021819345.1 Actinomycetes bacterium
CAGGGGCGGATGGTGACGGCCTCGGCGCCAACCGTCCCACTCGTCATGCCGGGTCCGGTCCCCACCTCGCACTCTGGCTCCTGCTATTTCATGATGTCTCAGGTGTCAAGAGCAAGCTGTACGCCGGCGACGCGGCCGGCGGGGAATGCTGACCGATCAGGTAGTGTTTGACGAGGAGATCGAGCCCGCCACCAGGGAGGCCCCGTGCCGAGTTTCCGTGACCTGCTGAAGTCCGCCAAGGAGCGCATCGAGGAGGTCGACACCGCCGCTGCGGCGGCCCTCCTAGCAGATCCGGCCACGGTGGTGCTCGACGTGAGAGAGCCCGACGAGTACGAGCAGGGTGCACTACCGCGCGCCGTGCACATCCCCCGGGGCTTCCTCGAGAGCCAGGCCGAGCAGAAGCTCCCCGACCCCGACGCTCCGATCGTCGTCTACTGCGCCGGCGGGATGCGCAGCGCTTTCGCTGCGGCCACCCTCGCCGAGCTCGGGTACCGCAACGTCGTCTCGATGGACGGCGGGTTCAACAAGTGGAAGGACGAGGGCCGGGACTGGCGCACCCCGGCGACGCTCACCCCCGAGCAGCGCAACCGCTACCAGCGCCACCTGCTGCTGCCCGAGGTCGACGTCGCCGGCCAGCAGCGGCTGCTCGACTCCAAGGTCCTCCTGATCGGCGCCGGCGGCCTCGGCTCCCCCGCGGCGATGTACCTGGCGGCGGCCGGCGTCGGGACCCTCGGGGTCATCGACATGGACGTGGTCGACGCCTCCAACCTGCAGCGCCAGATCCTCCACAGCCTGGAGAGGATCGGGGAGCGCAAGGTCGACTCGGCCAAGAAGACCCTCACCGCCATGAACCCCGACGTCAACGTGGTCACCTACGACGTGCGCCTCGGGGCCGACAACATCACGGACATCTTCGCCGGCTACGACGTGATCCTCGACGGCACCGACAACTTCCCGACCCGCTACCTGGTCAACGACGCGTCGGTGAAGCTCGACATCCCGGTGGTGCACGGGTCGATCTTCCGCTTCGAGGGCCAGGCTTCGGTCTACCGGCCACACGATGGGCCCTGCTACCGCTGCCAGGTGCCCGAGCCCCCGCCGCCCGAGCTGGCTCCGAGCTGTGCGGAGGCCGGGGTGCTCGGTGTCCTGCCCGGGATCATCGGGAGCATCCAGGCGATGGAGTCGATCAAGCTGCTGCTCGGCCTCGGCGATCCGCTCGTCGGCCGCCTCCTCGCCTACGACGCGCTCGAGCAGAGCTTCCGGACCTTCAAGGTCAACCGTGACCCGCAGTGCCCGACCTGCTCGGTCCCGCCCGACCAGGTGGTGATCGCCGAGTACGACCAGGGCTGCATGCCGCACCCGATCGCGCCTCCCGGCTCCTGAAGGGCGCCCGGCTCCTCGGCGCCGCCCGGCTCCCGAGGGGAGGGGGGCTCGCCCGCCAGGAGAGCCCAGCAGGGGAAAGGGCGGCCCTTCCCCTCCTCGGGCCCACCGAGCCCGCCCGCCCCTCCTAGGCTCCCGGGGATGGCTGAGGAGCGGGCGACGGACTCGGGCATTAGGATCCGGCCGGTCTACCGACCGGGCGACCTCGACGGCTGGGACCCCTCCGAGCGGCTCGGCGAGCCGGGTGAGCCCCCCTTCACCCGGGGGATCCACCCCGACATGTACCGGGGGCGGCCCTGGACGATCAGGCAGTACTCGGGCTTCGGGACCGCCGAGGCGACCAACGAGCGCTGGAAGCTGCTGCTCGCCGCCGGCAGCACCGGCCTGTCCTGCGCGTTCGACCTACCGACCCAGATGGGCTACGACTCCGACCATCCCCGCTCCGAGGGCGAGGTCGGCCGGGTCGGGGTGGCGATCGACTCGATCGACGACATGCGCCTCCTGCTCGACGGCCTCCCCCTCGACCAGGTCACCACCTCGATGACGATCAACGCCACCGCAGCGGTCCTCCTCCTCCTCTACCAGCTGGTCGCGGAGGAGCGGGGCGTGGACCCGAGCCTCCTCGGCGGGACGGTGCAAAACGACATCCTGAAGGAGTACGTCGCCCGGGGGACCTTCATCTTCCCGCCGCGACCGTCGATGCGGATCGTCACCGACATCTTCGCCTACTGCCGCGAGCACCTACCTCGCTGGAACACGATCTCGGTCTCCGGCTACCACATCCGCGAGGCCGGTTCGACGGCGGTCCAGGAGGTGGCCTTCACCCTCGCCAACGCGGTGGCCTACGTGCAGGCGGCGCTCGACGCCGGACTTCCGGTCGACGCGGTCGGGGCCCGGCTCAGCTTCTTCTGGAACGCCCACAACAACCTCTTCGAGGAGGTGGCCAAGTTCCGCGCCGCCCGGAGGATGTGGGCCCGGATCATGGCGGAGCGCTTCGGCGCCAGCGACCGCCGCAGCCTGGTGATGCGCTTCCACACCCAGACCGGCGGATCGACCCTCACCGCCCAGCAGCCGGACAACAACGTCGCGCGAGTCACCCTCCAATCCCTCGCCGCAGTGCTCGGTGGCACCCAGAGCTTGCACTCCAACGGCTTCGACGAGGCGCTCGGTCTTCCCACCGAGCGCGCCGCGCGCATCGCGCTGCGGACCCAGCAGATCATCGCCCACGAGTCGGGGGTGGCCGACACGGTCGACCCGCTCGGGGGCTCCTACTTCGTCGAGTCGCTCACCGACGAGCTGGAGGCTGCCGCCTGGGCCTACCTCGAGCGCATCGACGCGATGGGTGGGGCGGTGGCGGCGATCGAGGCCGGCTACGTCCAGGACGAGATCGAGCAGGCCGCCTACGAGCACGCGAAGGCCGTGGACCGGGGGGACAAGGTGGTCGTCGGGGTCAACCGCTTCTCCGACGACGAGACGGCGCCGGTCGAGGTGTTCCCGATCGACCCCGCCGGCGCGGCCCGTCAGGTCGAGCGGGTGCGGGCCACCCGGGCCTCGAGGGACGCCGGAGCGGTGGAGGCGGCGCTCGCCGACGTGGCGACCGCCGCCAGGGGGACCGCCAACCTGCTGCCCCCGATGAGAGAGGCCCTCCGCCGGCGGGCCACCCTCGGCGAGGTGAGCGACACCCTGCGCTCCGAGCTCGGCGTCCACCGGCCCTGAGCAGCCTCGCGGACCGTCACCTTGGTCGCTGGCCGCGGGCGAGCGACGCCGGCGCTGCCTGGAACTGCCCGCCGGCCGCCTCGTAGGTTGGTGGGGCGTGACCGAGACGCCGGCGGCGGGAGGGGCGGTCCGAGACAGCGGGGCAGGGCGTCAGCGGTCGCGCCGGAGGGCGGGGTTCCGCCCCGACATCGAAGGGCTGCGGGCGGTCGCGATCCTCGCGGTGGTCGCCTACCACGCCCACGTCGGCTTCCTCTCGGGTGGCTACATCGGCGTCGACGTGTTCTTCGTCATCTCCGGGTACCTGATCACCGACCTGCTGTGGCGCGAGCTGGCCAGCACAGGTGGGGTGTCCCTGCGGGGCTTCTACGCCCGTCGTGCCCGCCGCCTGCTCCCCGCCGCCATGCTCGTGCTGGTGGTGACGGTCGTCGCGTCGGCGCTGCTCATGCCTCCGCTGCTCGTCGGGACGGTCTGGAAGGACGCGGTCGCCTGTGCGCTCTACGTGGGCAACTATCGCTTCGCCCTCCAGCAGACCGACTACCTGGCGGTCTCGACCTCGGTGTCGCCCCTGCTGCACTACTGGTCGCTCGGGGTGGAGGAGCAGTTCTACCTGGTGTGGCCGCTCCTGCTGGTCGCCTCGGCGGCTCTCTGGCGCAGCGCGAGGCGCCGCCCGAGCGCCCATTCCCGGCCGATCGTCGAGGTCCCGCCCCGGGTCGTCGCCTTCGGCGCGCTGGCGGCGCTCTGCGCCGGCTCGTTCGCACTGTCGCTGTGGCTGACCCGGGTGGACGAGCCGTGGGCGTTCTTCTCGCTGCCCACCCGAGCCTGGGAGCTGGGGCTCGGGGGGCTTCTGGCTCTGGCCACCCCGGAGCTGCGCCGGGCGCTCGGGAGGGCACCTGGGCTCGCGGCCGCCCTCGGCTGGGGCGGGTTGGCGGCCATCGTGGTCGGCTGCCTGGCCTTCGGGGCGGACACCCCGTTCCCGGGGACCGCCGCCCTCGTGCCGGTCCTCGGTGCCGGCGGGGTGATCGCCGGCGGCCTCGCCGCAGGGCCTCGGGGCCCGGTGGCGCTGCTCGGAACTGCGCCGATGCGCGCCGGCGGGCGGATCTCCTACTCGTGGTACCTGTGGCACTACCCGGTGCTCGTGCTCGCGCCCTATGCCCTCGGGGGGACCGTGCCGGAGTGGGGATATGTCGCCCTCGCCGCCGGCAGCGGGGTGCTCGCCGCCCTCACCTACCGGTTCGTGGAGCGCCCGGTGCGCTTCGCCCCCCGCCTCACCCGCAGCCCCGGCCGGTCGCTGCGGACCGGACTGGCGCTGTCGATGGCCGGCGTCGTGGCGAGCGGCGCGGTGGCGCTGTCGGTACCGACCGTCACCGGTCACCGCCGGGCCCCGGTGGCTGCGATCCGACCGACCGGCGGGTCCGCTGCCGCGGCTCGGGGTGCGTCCCGCTCCGGTCCCGGCACCTCCGGCCCGGCAGGCTCGGACGCCACGACCACCACGACCGTGCCGGCCGAGGTCTCGGCGCTGCGCTCCGCCGAGGCGCAGGTGGAGGCGGCGGTCGACGCAGCGGTCGGCACCATGACGCTGCCGTCCAACCTCGACCCGCCGCTGTCGCAGGCCGCGGCGAGCGAGCCCCCGCCGATGGTCGACGGGTGCCTGCTCGGCTTCACCCAGGTGGTCGGCCCCACCTGCCTGTTCGGCGACACGAGCGCCACCCGCTCGATCGTGCTGCTCGGCGACTCGCACGCCTCGATGTGGTACCCCGCGGTGGAGGCCTACGCGCTGGCGCGCCACTACCGGCTGTACGTCTGGACCAAGGCGGCCTGCCCGCCGGTGGACATCTCCTTGTTCAGCCCGGTCCTCGGTCGTACCGACACCCCCTGCGCCGACTGGCGGGCCGGGGTGCTCGCCCACCTGGGAAGCGTCCACCCCTCGATGGTCATCCTCGGCGTCGCCCCCAACTACGACGCCGCCTACGGCGTGGTCCAAGACGGGCCGGCGTGGAACCGGGGGCTGCAGCAGGTCGTCCGCTCCGCACAGTCGACCGGGGCCCGGGTCGTGGTGATGGGCTCGATCCCATCTCCGCCCGACTACATACCGATCTGCCTCTCCGCCCACCCCGACGACGTGGCCCACTGCGACTTCCCGAGGATCGGGCACCGGATCTCCGGCGGAGGGTTGGACGGCAACGACCAGCCGGGAACCCTCGCCGAGGAGGCGGCGGTCCGGGCGACGGGGGCCGACTACGTCTACGTCGAGCCCTGGTTCTGCGGTCCGGTCACCTGCCCGGTGGTGGTCGACAACCTGCTGGTCTACCGGGACAACAGCCACATCACCGTCCAGTGGGCGACCTACCTCGCGCCGCTCGTCGGTGACGAGCTGGCCCTCGCCATGAGCAGCTCGGGGTCCGGGGGCGCCCGCGAGGGGAAGTCGAGCTCTCCGCCGGCGGGCTGACCACCCCTCGGGGTCTACCGCCCGTGGCTCAGGCGACGACCGCCACCACGTCTCCGGTTCCGACGGCGTCGCCGGGGGAGACCCGCAGCTCCTTCACGGTGCCGGCGACGTCGGTGGAGATGTTGTTCTCCATCTTCATCGCCTCGAGCACCACCACCGCCTGCCCGACCTCGACCTGCTGGCCGACCGAGACGAGCACCTTGACGATCGTCCCCTGCATCGGCACGGTCACCGCCCCACCGCCGGCGCCCGGCCCCTTGGCGACGGACCCGGCTGCCGCCGGCCTCGGGCGGGTGCCACGAGGAGCCGACCCGACGCTCGCCTCGGCCGCCTCGGGCATCCAGAGGCGCACGCTGTAGCGCCGCCCGTCGACTTCCACCTCGAGGTCCCTGCGCACCTTGGCCGAGCCGTCGGCCTCGTCGTCGGGGCCCGCCGGCGGCGCCGGGGGGAGGGAGCCGAGGTCGAGGTCCTGCTCCACCCAGTTGGTCGAGTGGCGCAGCTCCACGAAGTCGGGGTGGGCGAGGATGGCCTTGTCCGCCGGGACGGTCGTCGCCACCCCTTCGATGTCGAGCTCGTCGAGGGCGGCGAGCATCCGCCGGCGGGCGGAGTCGCGGTCGGGCCCCCAGGTGACCACCTTGGCGATCAGGTTGTCGTAGTACTGGCTGACGGTGTCGCCCTCGTCGTAGCCGGCGTCGGTTCGCACCCCGTAGCCGTCGGGGCGGTAGAAGCGGGTGATACGACCCGGGGAAGGAAGGAACTTGCCCCCTGCAGGGTCCTCGGCGTTGACCCGGACCTCGAAGGCGTGTCCCCGCAGCTCGACCTCCTCCTGGGTGAAGGGGAGCGGATCGCCGTCGGCGATGGCGAGCTGGAGGGCGACCAGGTCCCGGCCGACCACCGCCTCGGTCACCGGGTGCTCGACTTGGAGCCGGGTGTTCATCTCGAGGAACCAGAACTCCCCGTCCTGGTAGATGAGCTCGACCGTGCCGGCGTTCTGGTAGCCGCAGGAGAGCGCGACCCTGACCGCAGCGTCGCCCATCGCCTGCAGGGTCTCGGGGGGGATCCCCGGTGCGGGGGCCTCCTCGATCAGCTTCTGGTGCCGGCGCTGGGCGGAGCAGTCCCGGGTGCCGAGGTGGACGCAGTGGCCGTGGCGGTCCGCGAACACCTGCACCTCGACGTGGCGGGGCCAGGTGAGGTAGCGCTCGAGGTAGCTCTCGGAGCGCCCGAAGGACTTCTCCGCCTCACGTTGCGCCGACTCGAGCGCCTCCGCGGCCTCGGCCGCGGCCCGGACCACCCGCATCCCCCGACCGCCACCGCCGAAGGCGGCCTTGATCGCGACCGGCCATCCGTTGCGCTCGCCGAACTCGACGACCTCCGAGGCCGAGCGGACCACCTCTGTCGTGCCCGGGACGCTCGCCACTCCCGCCCTCGCCGCTGCGATCCGCGAGCTGATCTTGTCGCCCATCACCTCGATGGCTTCGGGTGGGGGGCCGATCCAGGTCAGTCCCGCCGAGGTGACCGCACGGGCGAACGCCGCGTTCTCGGAGAAGAACCCGTAGCCGGGATGGAGCGAGTCGGCCCCGCTGCGGGCCGCGACGTCGAGGATCGCCTCGGTGGCGAGGTAGCTCTCGGCGGCGGTCCGCCCGCCGAGGGCGTAGGACTCGTCGGCGAGGCGCACGTGGAGGGCGCCCTGGTCGAGCTCGGAGTACGCCGCGACGGTGCCGATGCCGAGCTGGCGGCAGGTGCGGATGACCCTGACCGCGATCTCTCCCCGGTTGGCGATCAGGACCTTGCTCGGCACGGGAGGGCAGTCTGTCACCGTGAGACCACCCGAGCGAGCCCCGAGCGAGCTGGCCGCCCCAGAGCGAGCCGCAGCAGAGCTGGCCGCCACCACCCGCTTCGGCGAGCTGCGGTGGCTCACCGAGACCGACTCGACCAACCGGGTGGCCGTCGACGCAGCCCGAGGCGGTGCGCCCGAGGGGCTCGTGGTCGTGGCCGACCACCAGAGCGCCGGGCGAGGTCGCCTGGGCAGGCGCTGGGAGGCACCGGCGCGCACTGCCCTGCTCGTCTCGGTGCTCCTTCGCCCGAGCGGGCTCGCCCCGGGCCGGCTCCACCTCCTCACCTCGGCGGCGGGCCTCGCGGCGGCTGCCGCCTGCCGGCGCCTCGGGGGCTTCTCGCCCGGGATCAAGTGGCCCAACGACTTGCTCGTGGGCGAGGCGAAGCTCGCCGGGATCCTCGCCGAGACCTCCGGCGAGTCGGTGGTCGTCGGGCTCGGCCTCAACGTCTCGGCTGCACCTCCGGGAGCGGCGAGCTTCCTCGGCGTGTCGGGGCGCGCGGTGGGGCGGGCCGAGCTGCTCGTCGTGGTGCTCCAGGAGATGGAGCGCCGCCTCGACCACTGGGACGAAGTGGCCGGCGAGTACGCGGCGGCGTGCGCAACGGTCGGGCGCAGGGTCTCGGTGGAGGACGCCGGCGGGCGGCGGGAGGGGACCGCTGTCGGCGTCGACCCCGGCGGCAGGCTGCTGGTCGACTTCGGTCGCGGTGCCGAGGCGCTGAGCGCGGCCGACGTGGTGCACCTGCGTGAGAACCGTCGCTGAGCGGTGAGCGCGGCGCCCGAGCGGGCAGGGTCGGTCGGGACGAGCCGCCCCGGGCCCGAGCGCCGATCCCGCCAGCGCTAACATGGAATGCCATGAAGGCGTTGATGCTCTGTGGTGGTGCCGGCACGAGGCTGCGGCCGATCACCCACACCCGGGCCAAGCAACTCGTCCCGGTGGCCAACAAGCCGATCCTCTTCTACGGCCTCGAGGCGGTCGCCTCGGCGGGCATCCAAGAGGTCGGGATCGTCGTCGGAGACACCGCCGCCGAGGTCCGGGAGGCGGTCGGCGACGGGGGGGAGTGGGGGTTGAAGG
>JAKARG010000127.1 GCA_021819345.1 Actinomycetes bacterium
CTGGCACCGAGCGCCTCGCCCCGGCCAGCTCGAGCAGGCGCGCCTCCTCCAGGCGGAACCGCAGGAGGTCGAGCACCCGGCGGACCTGCCAGAGCGCGTCCGAGAGACCCTCCAAGGCGGCGTCGGCCGCTCCGTCGGCGGTCCTCACGATCTCGCGCGACCTCTGCGCGTGGGCTGGGGCACCGCCTCCAGCTGGGCCGCGCCGGGCGCCCATCGACGACGCCGGGCCCGCTCCTTCGGGCCCGGCTGGTCGCGAGTCAGCGGAGCAACCCCAGCGCGACCGCCCGCGAGGTGGCCTCGGTGCGGGTGCGGACGGCGAGCTTGGCGTAGATGCTGGCGAGATGGGACTTGACCGTTGCCGGGGAGATGTACAGCGCCTCGGCGATCGCAGCGTTGGACTCGCCCTGAGCCAGGTGGACCAGCACCTGGTGCTCCTTGGCGGTGAGCGGTGACGCGCCTCGGATGCCCTCGGCCCCGGCGGCCGGCTCGAAGCCGGCGAGCAGCGCCACGAGGGCGGGTGCGACCGCCCGCTCACCCCTCACCACCGAGCGGGTCATCGAGGCGAGGTCCTCTGCGGTGACACTACGGAGGGCGACGCCGGAGAGACCGGCGTCGAGCAGCGCCACGAGCGTCGGCCGATCGACCCTGTCGAGTAGGGCGATCACCCGGGTGTCGCTCGCCGGTAGCCGCCGCAGCAGCACCTCGACCTCGGCATCGTCGGTGACGCCGACCACCAGGTAGCCCGCGCCGAGCCTCCGGGCGGCATCGAAGCCCGCTGCTACGGCGTCGCATCGCTCCAGGGTGACGACCCCCGCCAACCTCAAGGCGGCGGAGATCCCCACCAGCGCAAGGGGCATCCGCTCGGCGGCCACGGCCGCCGAGCCGAGGTCGATGAGCACGGCTTCGCCTTCCACGGGCCCCGGACTTCCTCCTCCACCGCCTAACACCGACGGTACCAGAGGCCCCTCCGGCCAAGGCGTCGAGCACTCGGACTAGTTCTTACGGCGGAGGGCTGACTACCCCCCGAAAGAACTATGGCATACCTACTTTTCCCCCCTACGGGGGATCAAGGAAACCGAGCGACGGCGCCGAGGGACAGTGCATGCCGCCGGAGCCGCTTTCCCCTCCCCCTGCCGTCCCGAGCGAGGACGAGCTGGTCCGGGAGAACCTTCCACTGGTCAACTACGCCGTCGCCGAGGTGGTCAGCCGGGTGCCGCGCCACGTGAGCCGTGACGACCTGGTCTCGGCCGGGATGTCCGGCCTGGCCCAGGCCGCCCGGAGCTACGACCCGTCCCGAGCGGCAAGCTTCCCCCGCTTCGCCACCACCCGGATCCGGGGGGCGATCCTCGACGAGCTGCGCTCCCGGGACTGGGCCACCCGGTCGGTCAGGGCGAGGGCCAGAGAGGTCGCCGCCGCGTCCGAGCGCCTCACCGCCCGGCTCGGTCGCACGCCCAGCACCGCGGAGCTGGCCGATCACCTGGGGATGGAACGCTCCGACCTCGAGAGCCTGGACTGCGACCTGGCCCGCTCCGTGGTGCTCAACTTGGAGGACCTCGCCCCTTCGGGCTCGGCCGACGACTCGGTCGTCACCGCCGAGCTCGGACCCGACGCCCAGCTCATCGAACGGGAACGGCGCGCCTACCTCGTCGCTGCGGTCGCCAACCTCCCCGAGCGGCTCCGGCGGGTGGTGATGGGCTACTTCTTCGAAGAGCTGCCGATGCACGTGCTGGCCGTCGAGCTCGGCGTCACCGACTCCCGGATCTCCCAGATGCGCTCGGAGGCCCTCGTGCTGCTGAAGCAGGGGATGGACGCCCAGCTCGAGCCGGCGCAGGTGCCCGCGAGCGGGGCCGACGCCGAGGCGGCTGGGATCCGAAGGCCCGGCGCGTCCCGGGGGTCGCGACGGCGTGACTCCTACATCCAGGCGGTCGCCAACCACCACGACTTCAGGACCCGCCTCTCCCCGGCCTCGGCGACCCTCGCCAGCCTCGCTACTGCCTGAGGGCACCGCCGGAGAGAACTACCCGAGGGCGACGTCAAAGGCCGCCACCCGACCCCGCCCTTCTGCCGAGGCGTCACTCGGAGAGGGGCTCGATGCCCAGGTCCTCCCAGGTGAGCAGCGGCCGCCAGGTGATCCCTGCCGCGGAGAACCGGGCCGCGACCGCAGGGCTGCGATCGAGCACCGCGGTGGCTCCGACGACGACCGCCCCGGTCGCCGCGATCCGCTCGATCGCGCCGAGCAGCGACCGACCGGTGGAGACGGTGTCCTCCACTGCGAGGACCCGGTCACCCACACCGGGCACGCGACCCTCGATCCACTGTCCCCGGCCGTGTCCCTTCGGCTCCTTGCGCACCGACAGCCACGCCTTGGAGGCCAGCAGGGCGGCAGCATGGGCAAGCGGGTCGGCCCCCATGGTCGGCCCCCCGATCACCTCCCAGTCGAGGTCGACTCCGTCGAGCAGTGCCTCGGCCACGGTTCGCAACGCCGGACCGGATGCCACCGCGCGGCGGATGTCCACGTAGTCGTGGCTCGTGGCGCCCGAGCTCAGCCGGAACGGCTCCTCACGTCGCTCGTAGCCAGCCTCTCGGACCAGGCGTGCAAGACTCTGGCGCCGTTCCACCGAGAGGACCACGACCGTTGACCCTAGTGCCGTGGTCTCGCCGGCCACTGCCAAGGCCACTGCGCCGGCCACTGCGAAGGCCACTGCGTCCCGACGGGCGGGGACGGTCGACGACTAGCCGCCTCCTCTCCGGTGCCGCCGTCGACCTGGCGGGCCTCGCCATCGGCGCCTGGCTCCTCGGGGGGTCCCGCCCGCCCGCCGATGGGCTCGACCGGCGGGGATCCGGCTCGCCCGGCGCGAGGACCACGGTGTCGGTGATCATCCCCGCCCGGGACGAGGCGGACAGCCTGCCGGGCCTCCTCGCCGCCCTCGCCTCCCAGACCAGGGCCCCCGACGAGGTGGTGGTCGTCGACGACCACTCCCGGGACGCCACCGCCGCGGTCGCCGCCGCCGGCGGCGCCCGGGTCCTCCCGGCTCCGCCGCTCCCCGACGGCTGGTACGGCAAGCCGTGGTCGTGCCACTGCGGCGCCGGCACCGCAACCGGCGAGCTCTTGGTCTTCCTCGACGCCGACGTCACCCTCTCGCCCGACGCCCTGGAGCGGTTGGTCGCCGAGTGGACCCGCGGCGGCGGCCTGGTGTCCGCTCAGCCACGCCACGACCCGCTCGACGCCTACGAGCAGCTCTCCGCCGCCTGCAACCTGGTCGCGATGATGGGCACGGGCGCGTTCAGCCGTGGGGCACGGGTCGAGCCGGAGATGGCCTTCGGCCCCTGCATGGTGATCGGCGCCGAGGACTACCGGCGGGCCGGCGGGCACGCCCACCCCGAGGTCCGTGCCCGGGTGACCGAGGACGTCGGGCTCGCCCGGAGGGTCCGGGCGACCGGCGGGAGCGTACGGCTCCTGGCCGGTGGGGACGCGATCGGCTTCCGCATGTACCCGGGAGGCGCCCGCCAGCTCGTGCAGGGCTGGTCCAAGATGCTGGCGGCCGGCGCCACCGACGCCCCGCGTCTGCCCGCAGCGCTCACCGCGCTGTGGGTGGCCGGGGGACTCCGGGCATCGCGACGCGGGCTCTCGGCGGCGCTCGGTCGCCGGGTCGGTCCCGTCGATCGGGTCGTGGACGCCGGCGTCTACCTTGCCTGGGCACTGGGCACGAGGCGCCTGCTCGCGAAGGTCGGGCGCTTCGCCCCCTGGACCTGGTGGGCCTTCCCCGTGCCGCTGGCCACCCTCGTCGCCCTCACCGCCCGGTCGGCGGGCCTGGCCATCTCCGGGAGGACCACCGACTGGCGGGGCCGCCAGGTCGAGGTCAGTTGAGGCTGGCGGGGCCGCCAGGTCGAGGTCAGTTGAGGCTGGCGGGGCCGCCAGGTCCACCTCCGTCGAGCTGGCGCGGGCCTTGACCAGTAGGACCCGGGGGGGCCGGCAGGTCCGCCGGAGGAGCCCGCAGCGCCTCCGGGAGCCCCTCCGAGTGCACCACGTGGAGCCTCTGGGTCGCCCGGGTCACCGCAACATAGAGCGCCCGGAGACCCTGGGGCGACTCGGCGACGACCCGGGTCGGCTCGGCCACCACGACCACGTCGAACTCGAGCCCCTTGGCCTCGGCCACGGTGAGCAACGACACCGGCGCGTCGAGAGCGCCCTCGGCGGCATCCCCGAAGTCCACGGCTGCGGCGACGAGCGACCCGGCCACCGGGGCGAGAAGGCTCGCCGGCACCAGCACCCCGATCGTGCCGCCACCCGGGCCTAGGCGGCGCAGCTCTGCGACGACCCGGCCGGCGACCACCTCTGGGACCCCGGCGCCGAGCGCAGCGACCCCGGCGCCGAGCGGAGCGGATCCGGCGGGAGGCGCAGCGACCCCGGCGCCGAGCGCAGCGACCCCGGCGGGGGCGACGCTCACCAGCTCCGGCTCCTCGCCGCTCGCCCGGACCGTCTCGGGTGGGCGCATCCCCGGTGCCGCCTGGTCGAGCACCCGCCGGGCGAGCTCGATGATCTCCGCCGGGGTGCGGTAGTTGACGGTCAGCTCGGCGAGGCGCCAGCCACGACGTGCCGGCAGGTGCTCGACGACCTCGTCCCAGGTCCTCGGGGCCCACGGTCCGGTCGCCTGGGCGATGTCGCCGACTACGGTCATCGACCCCGACAGCGACCGCCGGGCGAGCATCCGCAGCTGCATCGGCGTCAGGTCCTGGGCCTCGTCGACCACCACGTGCCCGTAGGTGCGCAGCTGCTCTGCAGCTGCGCCTCGGCGACGGAGCGGCCCGAGCAGGGCCAAGGCCTCGTCGAGCAGAGGGATGTCTGCGTCGGTCCAGTCGACCTCTGCCGGCGACGGGCTGCGCTCCCGGTGCAGCAGCCGCTGCTCCTGCTCGCCGAGCAGGCCCCGGCCGGCCAGCGCGACGAGGGCCGGGGCCCCGAGCAGGTCGTGGAGGAAGGCCTGCGGGCTGAGCAGGGGCCACATCCGCTCCAGTGCCTCCGACACCTCCGGCAGGCGGCGCAGCTCGCTCCCGAGCTCGCTCGGGGTGAGCCCCGGATCCGACGGCTCCGACGGCTCGGACGGATCGGCGGCATCGCCGACGCCCTCGGAGATGGCCGGCCCGTTCGTGGGCCGCCACCGTGCGACCTGCTCTCCGCCTGCCCGGGCGACCGAGGACCGTCGCTCCAGCTGGCCGAGGAAGTGCCGCCAGAGCAAGGTCTCGAGGGCTCGCCGGCGGGCGTTGTGGGTGCCGGGGCGCCGGCGCACGGAGGCCACGAGCTGCTCGCTCGCCTCGGGGGTGAGACGCAGGATCGAGCGCCCGAAGGGCACGTCCAAGCTCCGGCGCAGCTTGCGCTCCCGGTCGGCCACCGCCCTGGCGAGCACGCGGGCCATCCGCGGGTCACCCTTCAGGCGAGCGACCGCGGGGTCCTCCCCAGCCAGCTTACCCGGTGCTCCGAACAACCCCGACACCGTCGACAGCTCCACTCCGCTCTCCCCGAGCGAGGGCAGGACGTGGGCGATGTAGCGCAAGAAGGTCGGGTTGGGCCCGACGACCAGCACCCCCTGGCGCTCGAGGGGGAAGCGGTGGGTGTAGAGCAGGTACGCGGCGCGATGCAGCGCAACGGCCGTCTTGCCGGTGCCCGGTCCGCCCTGGACGACGAGCACCCCCCCGAGTGGCCCCCGGATCACCTCGTCCTGCTCCCGCTGGACCGTGGCGACGATGTCGCGCATCCGCCCGGTCCGGGACCTCTGCAAGGCGGAGAGCAGCACCTGCGGGCCGCTCAGGCCGAGGCCCACGCCGTCGTCGTCGCCTTCCACCCCGAACAGCTCGTCCTCCAGGTCGAGCACCCGCCGGCCCTCGGTCAGGAAGTGACGCCGGCGGCTGAGACCCATCGGCTGGGCCCCCGTCGCCCGGTAGAACGGCTCGGCGACGGGGGCCCTCCAGTCGACCACGAGCGGCTCCTGGTCGACGTCGGAGATCGCCAGGCGCCCGATGTGGAAGGCTTCTCCTCCGCCGGGGGCTGCCCCCCGCCGGTCGAGCCGTCCGAAGACCAGGGACTCCCTGCCGATCTGGAGCTGCTCCAGTCGGGCCAGGCCGTCTCGGACCCGGATGTCACGCTCGGTGAGCGCCTGGAAGGTGCCCCCCCGCTCGCCGAATGCCTCCCTCAGCCTCCCCGAGGCGGTCCTGCGCATGTCCTCCAGCCGGCCGTAGGCGTGGTCCACGTGAGCCTGCTCGGCCTCGACGTCGGGGTGGGGCATAGGGAACATGACAGGTTGCGTCATCGCGCCCGGGTCCGCAAGCCCGGGGCCCGACGAGCGCCGCAAGCGGCTGATCGCGCAAGGGGGGATAGCTTGCAGCGGTGGCCGCCACCTCCCGGGTCTTCCTCGACGCCTGCCGGGGTCGGCCGGTCCCCTTCACGCCGGTGTGGTTCATGCGCCAGGCCGGGCGGTCGCTGCCGGAGTACCGGGCGCTCCGCAAGGAGGGCAGCATCCTCGAGGTGGTCCGTCGGCCGGAGCTGGCGGCCGAGATCACCCTGCAGCCGGTGCGCCGCTACGGGGTCGACGCCGCCATCCTCTACTCCGACATCGTGGTGCCGGTCGCCTCGATCGGCTTCGGCGTCGACATCGTCCCCGGAGTCGGGCCGGTGGCAGAGCGCCGCTTCGACTCCCCCGCCGACCTCGGGCGCCTGCGTTGCCTGGAGCCCGACGAGGACCTTCCCTGGGTCGCCGAGACCGTCAGGATCCTGGTCGGGGAGCTACAGGTGCCGCTGATCGGCTTCGCCGGGGCGCCTTTCACCGTGGCGAGCTACCTGGTGGAGGGCCGACCATCGCGAGACTACGTGCGGACCAAGGCGCTCATGCACTCGGACCAGGCGACCTGGTTCGCCCTGATGGACCGCCTGGCGTCGATCGCAGTGCGATCGCTCGCCGCCCAGGTCGCCGCCGGGGCCGCCGCGGTGCAGGTCTTCGACAGCTGGGCCGGGGCGCTCGACCCCGACGACTACCGGCGCTTCGTGCTCCCGGCCACCAAGCGGGTGATCGGGGACCTGGAGGGCTGTGGCGTACCGAGGATCCTGTTCGGGGTCGGGACCGGTGAGCTCCTCGGCGCGTTCGCGGAGACAGGAGCCGACGTGGTCGGGGTCGACTGGCGGGTCCCCCTCGAGGTGGCTCGCCGGCGGGTCGGCCCCGGGCCTGCGCTCCAGGGCAACCTGGACCCGGCGGTGTGCGCCGCCGGGTGGGATCCCACCCGGGCCAAGGCCCGGGCGATCCTCTCGGGCGTCGGCGGCGCCCCCGGGCATGTGTTCAACCTCGGCCACGGGGTGCTGCCCGAGACCGATCCCGCGGTGCTCGGGCGCCTGGTCGAGCTGGTCCACGAGCAGACCACCGGGGGCGGGACGACGTGAAGGTGGCGGTGGTCGGAGGGGGCATCACCGGGCTGGCCGCGGCCTGGGAGCTGCGCTCCGACGCCGAGGTCACGGTGCTCGAGGCAGCCAGCGTCGGCGGCCGGGTCCGCACCACCGACTTCGAGGGCGTGGCGGTGGACGAAGGCCCCGACGCCTTCATCACCCGCGCCCCCGCTGCCCTGCAGCTGTGCGCCGAGCTCGGGCTCGCCGACGAGCTGGTCTCCCCCGCTGCCGGGCGGACGCTGCTCTGGGTCGGCGGGAAGCTGCGCCCGCTGCCCGAGGGCCTGGTGCTCGGGGTTCCCGGCCGGCTGGGGCCGGTGCTGCGCAGCGGCCTGCTCTCCCCGACGGGCGCTCTGCGGGCGGGGCTCGACCTGGTGTTGCCGCCGACCCCGATCGGCGAGGACGTCGGCGTCGGCGAGCTGGTCGCCGCCCGCTTCGGCCACGAGGTCGCCACCCGGCTGGTCGAGCCGCTCCTCGGCAGCATCCACGCCACGACGATCGACGGGCTCTCGGCGAGCGCGACCGCACCCCAGCTGCTCGCCGCCGCCAGGGCGGGTCGCAGCCTGCTCCTCGCGCTCGGCCGCCAGGGCGGCACGACCCGAAGCGGGGAGCCGACGGCGACGGGAGGGAGGGCGGCGACGGGAGGGAGGGCGGCGACGGGAGGGAGGCCGGCGCTGTTCCTCGCCCCACGGACCGGGATGGGTCGCATGGTGGAACGCCTCCGCGAGGAGCTGGTCGCCGCCGGAGCGAGCATCGAGTCAGTCCGTGCCGGGCGGATCGGCCCGGCCCCCGACGGTCGGATCTCGGTCGAGGGCGCCGGTACCTTCGACGGGGTCGTGCTGGCGATCCCAGCCCGGGATGCGGCGAGCGCCCTCGGGCCACTGTCGCCCCCCGGCCTGACCCGGATAGA
>JAKARG010000128.1 GCA_021819345.1 Actinomycetes bacterium
GAGCTCCGCCAAGCCGGCCGTAACGCTCAACTTCCCGGTGACGCCCTCCTCGAAGATTGCGTCGAGCGACGCCTGGACTTCGCTGTAGCTGTCGCTCACCGGCCTCGGGTAGGTGAACGGCGACGCCACCGCCGCGAGCGAAGCCGCAAGACCAGGGTGGCTCGAGCGGTAAGCAGCCGGGACCGCTGCCGCCGCAGCCCTCGTCTCCGGGGCGAACCCAGTCGCCTCGGCCCAATACACCTGCTGGGGAACCTCGAACCACCAGCGCACGAAGGTCGCCGCCGCCCGATCCTGGACCACGGTGTGGCCCTTCGGGAGCACGAAACCGAGACCCTGCGCGATGTTGTACGCGTGGCCGGTCGAGCCCGCCGGCTCCACGAAGGCGCCGACCTTGAACTTCCCCCCCACCGCGGCGAGCAGCTTGGCGTAGCCGGCCGACGTCCCGTCGATCATCGCCATGTGCCCGGTTGCCAGGTCCTCGCGCAGCGCGGTGCCGTGGCCGAAGACCAGCTCACCCTTGGAGTACGCGCTCCGGAACCACGAGAAGGAGCGGACACCGGCGCTCGTGGCGAAGTCGACGGAGTGCCCGACGCTGTCGCTGTGGGCCAAGAGGTGGCCACCGTCGCTCAAGAACGCCGGCAGGATGTGCGCCGAGCTGTCCTTCCAGCCGATCGGGATGACCCCGTGCAGGTGGAGCTTGACCTTCGCAGCATCCACCGCCAGCTCCGCCCAGGTCTTCGGAGGGCTCTTGATACCCGCCTTCGCGAACATCGTCTCGTTGTAGAACACTTCCGAGACCTTGAGGTCCGCCTCGAGGCGGTAGTGCTGGGAACCGACCTCGCCGTTCCTCCACACCGCCGGTGCGAAGTTCGCCTGGCTGAGCGTCGGGTCACCCCCGATGAACTTGTTCCACGACACGAGCGCCCCCGCCTTGACGAGCACGCCGTCGTAGTGGCTGATCTCCGCTAGCACCGGAGGGTCACCAGCTGCGATCGCCGCCTCCAGCTTCGACGACGCCTTGGTCACGACGATCGAGACGTGCACGCCACGGTGGCTCTTGTCGAAGCGGGAGACGAGCGTCGACATCGCCGCTCCGACGGGCCCGCCATTGTGCGACTCCCAGAGCGAGAAGCTGACCGTGGGTGCGGTCGCCGCCTTCGCCGCCGGGACCGATCGCCCGACCGAAGATGGCACTGCGGAGGTCGCGCCGCACGCGGCGATCACTGCCGAGGCGGCCAGGACTCCGAACGCGCCGGAGGACCGGCGCCGACCACGGAGCTGCGGGAGCCCAGCTCCCGATGGACGGCCGCCCCTCGCCGCAATGAGCGGCTCTCTGCTCGACGAGCTCGGTCCATCTCGAAGCTCGCCATCCGGCAACACCGCAGCGACGCGACGAGGCTGTTGTTTCGATGACATGGCAACTCCTTTTCGGGTACGGCACACGGGTGGAAGGGTGGGGAAGAACGCTCTGCTGATGAACCCGCCCGGGGACTGGGCGGGTTCGGGCCCGGCGGGCCACTCAACCGGTGACCCCGCTGTCGCGGCCGGCTACGCCTGCGACGATGTGGCGCTGGAGCAGGAGGAACAATGCGACGATCGGAGCCAGCGCGAGGATCACCACCGACATCAGCCTGCGCCAGTTCTCCTCGTAGGTCTGCATGTAGTGGGTGAGCGCCACCTCGACCGGCTGCACCGACTGCGACGTGGTCATGATCAGCGGCCACTGGAACTGGTTCCACGACGAGATGAAGGTGAGCAGTGCCACCGTCACCACCGCCGGGCGGGCGAGGGGGATCGCCACCTTGCGGATGTAGCGGAGGTGACCGACACCCTCCAGCCGAGCCGCCTCCCAGTAAGCGCGGGGCAAGCCCTTGAAGAACTGCCTGAAGAGGAACACTCCGAACGTGCTGGCGGCGAACGGGATGATCTGTATCAGGTAACCGTTCAGCAGGTGCAGGTGGAGCGCCACGGCGTACTGGGGGATGAGCAGTGCTTGCGCCGGCAACATCATGACGCCGACGATCATGAAGAACAGCACCCCGGACCCCCGGAACTGCAGCTCCGCCAGGGCGTAGCCGGCCATGGCCGAGGTCACGAGGACGAGCAGCACCGTCGTGCCGGCGATCAGCACGGTGTTGAGCACGTAGCGCTCCCAGCCGGCATGAGTGAGCACGTACACGAACGCCCCGGGATGGAAGCCCGGTACGAAGTTGGGTGGCACCGAGTAGGTTCCACCATGGGAGTTGAAAGCTGTGACCACGACCCAGTAGAGCGGGAAGGCGAAGCCGACCGCCACTGCCACGGTCGCAGCGCGACGGATCAGGCGAGCAACAACCATCGAGCCGACCTCCAGTTCAGCGGTAGAAGACGATACGGTCCGAGAGCCATTTCTGGACCAAGGTGAGCGTAAGAATGATGCCGAACATGATGAGGCTCATCGCGGCCGCCAGGCTGAAGTGCTCGTAGATGAAAGCGGTCTGGTAGATGAGCAACGCGTCGGTCGTGGTGGAGAACGCCGGTCCGCCGGCGCCCCCGTGCGGGCCTCCGGTCATGGTATAGATCTGGGAGAAAGCCTGCCAGGTGTTCACCGTGGCGAGCACCACCACGAAGAAGGTGGTGGGCGAGATCAGCGGCCAGACGATGCGACGGAAGATCCTGTAGCTCCGGGCACCGTCCAAGGAGGCAACCTCGATCAGGTCCCTCGGGACCCTCGAGAGGCCCCCGAGGAAGATGATGACGTAGAGACCGAGGGAGTGCCAGAGCGAGTCGATCATCACGGCGGGTAGCGCCCAGCGAGTGCTCTCCAACCATCCGAGGGCAGGTAAGCCGATGGAGGTCAAGAGGTAGTTGGCAAGCCCGAAGTGCGGGTTGAAGATCCACACCCAGATGATCGAGGTGGCCACCACGGGGGTGACGTGGGGGAGGAACACCGCCGCCCGCCAGACACCGCCACGGCGGGCGCTGAAGGCTTCGCGCAACAACAGGGCGATGCCGAGAGCCAGCAGGACCGTGGCCGGGATCATCACGAGCGTGTAGTAGGCAGAGTTCTCGAGGGAGCGCCAGAACAGGGGCTGGGCGAAGAGGATCCGGAAGTTCCTCAGGCCGACGAACTGCGTCGCGCTCGACAGGATGCCCCAGTGGAAGAACGAGATGTAGAGCAGGAAAGCTGCCGGCACATAGAAGAACACCACGAAGACGCTCATGGCGGGCAGCATCAGTCCGTACCCCACCAGTCGGTCGCCCACCCGCCGCAACTGGTCCCGGAGGTGTCGCAGCCTCGTCGGCAGGGCCGGCTCGTCGCCCCGCTCCGACCGCTGGGGAGCCAGGGGCTCGGCGATCGTGGCCGTCATAGCCTCGGCGCGCCGGCGCTCGAGGTGGTGCGGAGCGGCTCGATGCCGAGAGGCTGCTCGGCATCGTTCAGCTCGAGGCGCCCACCGCTCTCGGCATCGTAGACATGCACCAGCTCGCTCGGGGCGCTCAGCCAGAGCAGCTCCCCTCGGGCCGGCGCGTAGTCGGAGGGGACCCTCGCCACGACGGGCGCGCCATCGGCACCGGGGCCGAGCCGACCGTGGAGCTGACCGTGGCTCCCGAGCTGTTCGCAGATCTCGGCCCGGCACTGAAGAGCGAACGCGCGAGCAGGCTCGGGCGGTTCCTCGCAGATCTGCAGGTGCTCGGGACGGACACCCAAGGTGATGCGCTCGACCCCGTGGCGCGCCATCCCCTCGACCATGCCCGCCGGCAGCCGCAGGCTCGCTCCGGCTGCGAGGGGGCCGTCGCTGGTGCCGAGCGGTACCGTCCAGAGGTTCATTCCGGGCGAGCCGATGAAGCGGGCGACGAATGTGTCCCTCGGCTTGGCGTAGACCACTGCCGGGTGGTCGACCTGGAGGATGTGCCCCCGCTCCATCACCACGACCACGTCGGCCAGGGTGAGCGCTTCACCCTGGTCGTGGGTCACGTAGATCGTCGTGATCCGAAGCCGTTCGTGGAGGCGGGCCAGCTCCATGCGCATCTGCTCGCGGAGGTTCGCGTCGAGGTTCGACAACGGCTCGTCCATCAAGAACACCGCCGGGCGGCGCACGAGTGCCCGCCCGAGGGCAACACGCTGGCGTTGGCCACCGGAGAGCTCCTTCGGGCGACGCTCGGCCAATCCGTCGAGCTCGAGCAGCTCCAGGATCTCGGTCACCAGGCGCTTGGTCTCGCCCCTGCCCACCGAGCGCGAGCGCAGTCCGAAGGCAAGGTTGTCGAAGACGGTCATGTGTGGGTAGAGGGCATAGTTCTGGAATACCATCCCCACGTTCCGGTGGACACCAGGAATGTCGTTGACCAGCTCGTCGCCGAAGAATATCTGGCCGGTCGTGACTTTCTCGAGGCCCGCGATCATGCGCAGAGTGGTGGTCTTCCCGCAACCCGAGGGGCCGAGCAGCACCACGAACTGCCCCTCCTCGATCACGAGGTCAGCGCCGTCGACAACCGGACGCGTATCCTTACCGAAGGTCTTAGTCACCCCGCACAGGCGAATCTCTGTCACTCCTGCTCCTGCTCCCTCTGGTCCCGTTCACTCCAGATTCGATCAACGGGCGATCTTTCCTTCTTGCCCGTCTCGGCTCGGTGGCGGTAGGTTCTAGGGCACGAGGATTGCGGCGCAATGACCCTCGGGGGACGGACACGCGAATAGTCAATGAACAAGTTCTGAGTGGATCTCTTCGCCCTGGTCGGGTGGGCCCGGCCAAGCGAGATGGCTCCCGCCCGTCGAGGGATAGGCGTGACGCGTCCCGAGCGTCGGCCGCGGGGACCTTGGGAGCAGTTTGGCCCGATCAAGTGCATGGAGTTACGTGGATACCCTCTGGTGAACCTGATCTAGCTCGTGAGACCTTGGAGTGCGTAGTGGTTCGGGCGCCCACCGATCTCGACGACACCATCCGCGGGCCGCGGGCCGCCAGGTCGTGACCCGCACAGGAGCAGATCCTTGACAGCCCGCCGGGACTGACTAGACTCGGGATTGAATCATTTCAGTCACTCGGATCGTCTCGTCAGGGTGGGGGAAGTCGCGGGTGGGGAGCCCTCTCGGTGGACCGTGTCCTCCTCCGCCCACCCAATGGGGAGGAAGCATGTCCAGCACCGGTACAGCGGGCGGCGGAACGAGCGCCTCGGCAGGCGAGCTGCAGACCCTCGACGAGGCACCCCTGAGCGGGGCGCACTGGCGTTGGACTGCCATCGCCGCCCTCGGCGATTACCTGGACGCCGGTTCGATCGTGGCCGGTGGGGCCGCCCTACCGCTGTTCACCGCGTACCTGCACTTCGGCTCGACAGCGGTGTCGCTGATCGCTGCTCTCGGCTCCAATGGCGTCTCCACCGGCATCGGTGCCCTCGTGGCCGGCCGGCTCGGCGACCGCTACGGAAGGAAGTTCATCTACAGCTGGGACCTGCTGATCTACGCCCTCGGAGCGCTCGTCGTGGCGCTCGCAGTCGATGCTCCGATGATGATCGGTGGGTACATGATCCTCGGCTTGGCGGTCGGCATCGACGTGCCGACCTCCTGGTCGCTCATCGCCGAGCTCGCTCCCCGCAAGCAGCGCGGCAAGCTGATGGCCTTCACCAACATCTTCTGGTACATCGGGCCGATCGTCATCTTGTTGCTCGCGCTCGCCTTCCACCCTCTCGGCCTGCTCGGTGGCCGGCTCCTGTTCGTGAGCCTGCTCGTGGTGGCTCTGGCTGCGTGGCTGCTCCGGCGCCAGCTCACCGAGTCGCCCCGCTGGTCGCTCCAGCAGGGCGACGTGGCGGAGGTCGAGATCGCTCTCGGCAAGCTCGCCGCTGGCGCGACCGCCGCCGCCGGGGCGTCCGGCACGCTCGGTAGCGGCGGCGCTGCGACGGCTGGGGCGGCCACCACCTCCCCCGGCGCAGGAGATGGAGGGCACCAGCAGGGCTACCGGGCGCTGTTCTCCTCCAAGAAGCTGTTGAAGCGCCTCGCCTTCCTCATGCCCATCTACCTGCTCTGGGGACTGCCCGCGGGCACCTACGGCTTCTTCGAGCCGACGCTCTTCAAGACCGTCGGTGCCCACAGCCTGCTCACCTCCGACGGCCTCGACATCTTGTGGTTCGGCTCCGCCATCATCGCCGTGGTCTTCGTCTTCATGCCGCTCAACGACCGGATCGACCGACGCATCCTCTACGCCATCTCGGCGGCATTCTGCGCAGCCGGCTTCTTCCTCCTCGTCTGGGCGCCGATCAACAACATCTGGGTCGCCCTCGGCAACATCTTGCTCTTCGGGTTCGGCCAGGGGATCGGACTGTGGCCCTTGCAGAGGATCTGGTCCGTCGAGCTCTTCCCGACAGAGCTGCGCAACACTGCGCAGGGGTTCCTCTGGGCGGTCATGCGCATACTGCTCGGGATCTGGAGCTACTTCCTGCTCGATTTCACCAGTGCCGTCGGCTTCGACATGGTGGCCCTCGCCATGGCCCTCATGTTCACCTACAACTTCGTGGTCGGGGGCCTGCTCGGCCCACGCACCGAGAGCATGTCGCTCGAGAGCATCTGAGGTGACCGACGTCGCGGGCCGGCGAGGCGGGGCTGCGTCGGGCGGCGAGGCGGCGGCTGCGGTGGGCGGCGCCGACCGGCTCACGGCGCGCCGCAGCCGCCCTTTCACCATCGGAATGGTGAGCGGAGGGCTCGGCGCCTACTGGGAACAGTTCCCCGCGCTCCAGCCTGCCCTCAGGGCCAACGCGGCCGAAGTCGCCGGGCGCCTCGGCGAGACAGGAGCCGAGGTCTTCGACGCCGGCTTCGTCTCCGACGCGCCCGACGCGGCGGCAGCTGCGGAACGTCTCCGCTCCAGGGGCTGCGACCTGGTCGTGGTCCACCTGGCCACCTACCTCACCTCGAGCATGGTCCTGCCCGTGGCCCAGCACTGCGGCGCGCCGATCCTCGTCGTCGACCTGCAGCCGACAGCATCCATGGACCACGCCACCTTCGGCACCGGCGACTGGCTCGCCTACTGCGGGGCGTGCTCCCTCCCGGAGGTCGCGAACGTCTTCGAGCGCTGCTCGATCGCGTTCCGTTCCGTGTCCGGCCACCTGCGGGACGAGCGGGCCTGGGAGAGGATCTTCCGATGGGTCGGGGCGGCACGCGTCGCAGCGACGCTGCGCCACAGCCGTCACGGCCTCCTCGGGCACCTGTACCCGGGCATGTACGACGTGTCGACCGATCTCACCATGGTCCCCGCCAACCTCGGGGGTCACGTCGAGGTGCTCGAGCTCGACGACCTGCGGGTGCGGGTGCAGGAGGCCGGCAGCGACGAGGTGGAGGAGCACGTCGCCCGGGCCAGGCGGCTGTTCGACCTCGACCCGTCGGTCGACCCGGAGGACCTGAGCTGGGCGGCCCGAGTCTCCGCCGGCCTGGAGCGGCTGGTCGCGGACTTCGGGCTCGACAGCCTGGCCTACTACCACCGCGGGCTCGGCGGGGAGCTGCACGAGCGCCTCGGCGCCGGGCTGATCCTCGGGGCCTCGCTGCTCAGCGCATCGGGGGTCCCCACCTGCGGGGAGTACGAGCTGCGGACCTCCATCGCCATGCTCATCATGGAGTGTCTCGGCGCCGGCGGGTCCTTCAGCGAGCTGCAGGCGCTCAACTTCACCGACGGCGTGGTGGAGATGGGCCACGACGGACCGGCCCACCTGGCGATCGGCAACCGCCGTCCCCTGCTGCGCGGACTGGACCTCTACCACGGCAAGCGCGGGTGGGGCGTCTCGGTCGAGCTCGAAGTCGCCCATGGACCGGTCACTGCCGTCGGCCTCACCCAGCGGCGCGACGGTCGCTGGGGCCTCGTCGTCTCGGAGGGCGAGGTGGTCGGCGGCCCGCTGCTGCGCATCGGCAACACCACCTCGAGGGTGGACTTCGGGCGCGACCCCGGGGAGTGGTGCGACGAATGGGCGGCCACCGGCGTGGCGCATCACTGGGCACTCGCCACCGGGCATCGGCTCCGGTCGCTCCGGGCGGTCGGGGACCTCTTGGGCCTCGAGGTGCTGAGCGTCTGAGCTGGACTTTGTTGGTGAACCGTCGGCCGGAGGGAACGGCCACCGCCACCCCGCCCCACGGCGCCCGACCTGCCTCGAAGCCCGTCGCTCCCCGGCTCCAACCGCCCGGCACGCCCGACAGGTAGCGTTGCCCGGAGTGGCGACAGATCCCCTCCTGCCTGCCGACGCGATC